>JAQUNC010000016.1 GCA_028717805.1 Atribacterota bacterium | reverse complement strand
GTGTTATCCCATGTTCCCTATAAGGAAAAAGCAACATTGGCCGATTATCTCAAACAGATCTTTGATTCTCCCAGCAGGCAGATGGCTACTACCGTAGCGAACATGATTGCCCAAAATTATCAACAAATAATATTACTAAAATGTTAATAAATTCAATACTTCTGTATTGCTGAATTTGCTTATCTTGTAATGAGTTAATACTATCTCTATCTAATCCTATTATAAATCTTGATAGTAATAAACCCAGAGGATGGTCTAAATTTAATAATTCTAAGAAGTATTGAGTAATTCAAAACTTCATAAACTTTATTAATTGTCTATGTTGACATAATGGCTATAATATTTTTCGTTATTGGGCAAGAATATTAACCAAGCAATGTCCTGATGGAGAAGTGATACTGCGCTTTAAGAGTAGAAATGTTTTATGAGCAAAATAAGAAATTGAAATGAAACCAAAAGGATATATTCAAATACATTAAAATGTTTTACCTCGAAGAAAGATTAACTTCCTTTGCTTCCTAATACAATCTATAGAACAATAGAGGTTTAATGCAAAAGTGGTTTAAATGATTGTCTGGATTATCGGATGATAAAGCGCACTTTTAAATCCTGGAAATCGATTAACTACCTCTATTGCTTCTGAGGTATTGCTTAGAAAAAATACCAGCTAATAATTATTAAATCAATTCCAAGCGGCTTGACCTGGAGCAAAACCGCTTGGAATCCCTATTTTTATATGGTCTGCTGTCTATTTTATCAAACAATAGATGTTTGCATAAATTATTTCTTCAAGAGTATCTGTTATGAAAATTATCTTAGGTCAAATCTAGCTGGCAAAGAAAATGTTTTAAAACTTCTGGCGCAGAAACGATTTTGATTCCTTTTACCTTATCCTTTTGTTTTATAATCTTTTTGAATCCTTCAACCACAACATCCATATGTCGATCAGTATATACTCTGCGTGGAATAGCCAAGCGAAGTAGCTCCATTTGAGATTCTTCTCCAAAGGCTAACTTTCCAAGGCCAATTCCTCTGACGCCTGCTTCAATATATAGTGCAACTGCTAATGATTCAGAAGGATATCGATCCAAGGGAATATGTGGTAGAAATCCCTTCGCATCAACGAAAACAGCATGACCGCCTATAGGTCTAACCATGGGTATACCAATTTCGTATAATCGATCACCTAGATATTGAACCTGACGCACTCGATTAGCAATATAAGCATCATCAACCATTTCGCGCAAACCCTGTGCTAGAGCTTCCAGGTCTCGTCCTGACATTCCTCCATAGGTAACAAAACCCTCATTCAAAACAATATGTGGAAGTATCTTAAAATATAAATCCTTTTGATGTAAACCAATAAATCCACCCATATTAACAAGGGGATCTTTTTTGGCACTCATGGTGCAGCCATCGACATAACTAAATTGTTCTTTTACAATCTCAGCAACAGTTTTTTCTTTATAACCTGGCTCTCTTTGCTGTATAAAGTAGGCATTTTCCGCACAGCGAGCTGCATCAATATATAAGGATATACCATATTTTTGAGTCAACTTGCGGACTTCTCTTATATTTTTCATTGATACTGGTTGGCCGCCTCCGGTATTATTTGTTATAGTGATCATAACAAAAGGAATTCTTTCTTTTCCTTCTTTTTTAATCACTTTTTCTAGTTTTTCTAAATCTATATCACCTTTAAAAGGAGCTTCCTCGAGTGGTTGATAAGCAATATCTTTTACACATTCAACGAAAGTTCCTCCCTTATCAAGCACATGGGCTCCGGTAGAATCGAAAGGCATATTAAATGGGATAATATCACCTTTCTTCATTAATGTTCTAAAAAGAAAACTTTCCGCCGGTCTCCCCTGATGAGTCGGGACAACATATTCAAATCCCATGATATCCTGAACTGCTTTAGTAAAATTAAACCAACTTCTTGCTCCAGCATATGATTCATCCCCCATCATAAGAGCTCCCCACTGACGATGACTCATTGCTGAAGTGCCACTATCTGTTAAAAGATCGATATAAACATCTTCTGCCTTCAAGTTAAAAATATTATAATGAGCCTCTTTAATCTTTTTTTCCCGTTCTTCTCTGGGAATTAATTTAATTGGTTCCACTGACTTTATTCTATAAGGTTCTGCTATAAATCCTTCATTGTTCATTTTAATCCTCCTGATTATTTTTTTAATTATTTTTTTCTATCTTTATGTTAACTGAAACCCAAAATAAGTTTCTCACTATTATTTCATATTTTATTGATTCTATTTTGAATTTGATACTAGCTGATATACAAACTCAATCATATCATTAGCATCAAAAATAGGGATTCCCATTTTCTCTCTAATTAGTCCAGTATATAAAGGCATTTCAGTGCATTCATAAATAATTGCTCCAATATCCGGATTTTCGTTCAGCATTTTCTCTGTTACTTTAAATAATGATAATTCCACCTTCTCTGGATCATAATCTTTCTCTAATTGTGACCACCAGATATTACCATACTCACTCTCAGTCATTCCTTCTATAATTACTGGTATAGAAGGATCTACTTCACACATCTGAAATAAAAGATTATCCCATCTGGTAAGTAATTTCGAACTTGCTGTTAAGATTCCAATTTTTTTATCCTTTTTCATTGAATAATAGATTTGAGGAATAAATTGTATAGTAGAGGTAAAAACAGGTATATTAACTGCTTGTGACAAGTCTTTTTGCATGGTGCCTGTCATACCACATCCGGTTACAATGGCTTTTACCCCTTCATTTTCTAACTCTTGGGCAGATTTTACCCATTCCTCCAAATTCCATCCTTTTGCTTTTTTTATTTTATTTAAGTCAGCTTCTTGAGGTGGCAGTGGATTTTGAATAAACTTTAAACGTATCGGAAAATCAAAGGTTCCAACATAACATGGATGACCATATCGTATTGCTGGAAACCATTGCCCAAATAAGAGCATGCCTATATTTTCTCCAAAATCAAAACTCCAGCTTTCATTTTTATCTATTTCTTTTAAAATAGGATGGCCTTTTTCGGCATCCCATATTTGTCTGTATTTAATCATTATTTTCTGCCTTTTTTATTTACACAAAAGCAATATACACAAATATACTAATAGAACAAAAAGCTCTTTCTTCAGTCTAAAATATTTTATTTATACTTTAAATACTAAGAAAATTCTATTAACAATAATTATTATTCATTTATTATCATGGCAGAATATCATCTGTATAAAATAATTTTTGGCAACCAAATTGATAGCTGAGGTATAAATGTTACCAATAGAAGTACAGGTATATTCCCGAAGATCAGATAAATCATTGTATATCTAATAAAACTTGCCACCGGAACCTTTCCTACTCTGGACGCCATAAATAGATTTGTTGCAACAGGCGGGGTTAGCATTCCAGTCCCTTGATTGATAGCTAAAATTGCGGCCATTTGTATTGGAGTGACTCCTAATTGTTGAAACAAAGGAAATAACAGAGGAGCACAGATTAACATGGAACTGATATCATCCATCAGCATTCCAATAACTAATAACATAACATTGATAAGTAACAAAATAGTAATTCGATTGGAAGAAACATTCATGATAGCTTCAGCCAGCATCATAGGCAATCTCTCCAAAGTAAAAATACGACTAATAATTAGAATAAACATAATGATAAAATAAATACAGCCTGTAATGCTGACGGTGTCTTTGATAATAGAAAAAAATCTTTTTCTATTTAATGATCGATAAATAAAAAATCCTACTAATATTGCATAAGCAACTCCCACTGCCCCTCCTTCAGTTGGTGTAAATAATCCGCTATATATTCCTCCTAAAACAATAGCGGGGAATAATAAAGAAAATCCTCCTTTCTTTACAGAGATCATTAGTTTACCAAATGAGAAACCCTCAACATCCTTTATCTGAAAATTATTTTTACATTGCACATAATTGATAATGCCATAGATAATGATGAGCATAATTCCTGGAATTACCGTGCTTAGCCAACATGCAGCAACGGAGGTTCCGGTAATCATTCCAAATAAAATTAGAGGAATACTAGGCGGAATTAATTGTCCCAATAAACCTGAACAGGCAAGCAAGGCAGTTGAATAATTTCTAGGATAACCATATTGATCCATTTCTGGTAAGATTGCTGTTCCAATTGCACTAATTGCTGCCCCTGAAGAGCCTGTTATTGCTCCGAAAAAACCACATGATACAATAAGAACAAAACCAAGTCCGCCTTTTATTTTCCCGATCATGGAATTTATGAAATTTACGATCATTTTTGACATTCCACTCTCAGCCATGAGACCGCCTGAAATAACAAAGAATGGAATAGCCATAAGAGTAAAGGAATTTAAATTCACAAAGATAGCAGGTATGGTAAAATCTGTTCTCAAACCAAATGCATAAATCATCCCAAAACAGGTAATCGCAAAACAAGCAAACAGCGGTAAACCAATAAAGATAAGAAGTATCAATAGTAATATGAAAAGTCCCATAATTAATAAACTATTCATCTCATAACCTCTTTTAGTGACTGTAGATATTTTTGAGAATAATAATATAGAGAATAAATTGTGTGAATCAAGGCAAAGAAACCACCTACTACAAAGGCAAGGTATACTAACCACATATCAATTAGCAATACTAGAGATTTCTGTTTTGTTTCAAAAACCCATTTAATTTGCTCTATAGACCACCAAGTGAAAATTAAAATGCAAATTATCATAATAACCTTAAAAATAATTTCCAATAAATACTTCTTCTTTTCAGAGTGAATATACTTTTCTAAAAAGCCTGCGCGGAGGTGTGAATCCTCTTGGGATGCAACAGCTATTGCCAGCATATACATCCAAATTGAAGAAAATCGAGCAATTTCTTCCCATGATGAACTTTCAAAATTAATGGTTATTCGTAAGAAAATTGCCAGATTAACCAAGATAATCATAATCATAAATGCTATGAGTGACCCATAATCTTCTATGATTTGAATTGACTTTAAAAAGATTTGGACTGTAGATTGTTTAGATTGTTTATTTGAATTATTGCTGATCATTCTAACCTCCACACAGGTTTTTATTAATTATCTTTATTTCCCCAAATTATCTAACAGAAAATCTATAGACTCATCACCAAGGGTCTCTCTTGCTTTATCCCACATACCACCTGGTTTTTTAGCCAATTCAATCCATGATTCTCTTTGTTCAGCAGTTAATCTGGTGACAACAACACCCTCTTCTTCAAATTTTTGGTAATATTCTTCTTCTTTTTCCTTGGATTCTCTATTCACCTTTTCTACAATCTCATCTGCAGTTTTCTCAATAACTTCTTGCGTTTCTAGTGGAAGACTATCGAACAACCGCTTATTGATTAGGATTGAGATAAAAGCTGGCATGGAATTAGTATCGGTAAAATATTTTGTTACATCATGAAACTGGGTATAAACTGTTTCTACAGCTTGGTTTGCCTGACAATCAATAGTACCAAGTTGTAAGCCAGTAAATACTTCACCCATATCAACAGAAACAACTGGTCCCAGACTTTCATAATACACAACACTGGTAGGATAACCAACACGGGTTTTGATCTTAAGTTTAGTAATATCTTCTGGATAGACTACGGGTCCTTTCATCCCTGAATAGCCTTCAAATCCCACATTCATAAAACCAAGTAATTTTATTCCTAATTGCTCGCATCCTTCTGCAACATATTTAAATAAGAATCCATCCCGACCATAATATTCTTCAAAATCATCCCAATTCGTTACTACAAAATCCATATAGATTGCTGAAAATTGCTCATATCTGGGACTGGGCGGTATGAATCCCATCTCCTGTGATCCTTTGCTAATATTATCAAATTCATCCATCCAGAAACCTAATTGCTGAACAGGATAGCAATCCATCGTAATTTGTCCATCTGTTCTTTCCTCAACCAACTTTGCAAATTCAACCATTCCTGCACCAGCAGGTACAAAATCGGCAATAAGAGTACCGATTCTCCATTTTTGTTGCTTAGCAAAACTTGAAAGAGACAAAAGTAATACTAGAATTAAAATCACAGAAGCTGTTTTAATAAATTTTCCACTCATTATATTTTTCCTCCTTTTTTATTTTAAAATAATCATTTCTAATTTCTTTAGAAAAAAATTACCTCCTTGTTTATTTAGATTTTTAGATAGAAAAAATTTGACAAACCGATACTTCCGATACTTATTTTTAGCTTAAACGTTCTAATCGATACTGAAATATTCTTAAAAACTCATTCTTGGGCACCCATTTTATTCTAAAGCCCTTAACTTTTTCCCCTAAATCCATAGCTTCTTTAATTCCTTCGGCAGCATACTCGAGCTGGCTATCAGTATAAACACGACGAGGTATAGCATATCGGACTAATTCAAAGGGAGGAGATGTTAACTTGCCTGTTTCAGGATCAGTTCTACTCCACCCCAGGCTGGATGGATTTTCTATACCCATTACTCCGGATTCAATATAGGCCTGGATAGATAAGGCCTGAGCAGCAAATTCTTCTTTAGGAATATGTAGGTATGTTTTTAGCCCATCAACATAAATTCCATGTCCACCAGCCGGTTCATAAATGGGTACACCTTTTTCTCGAAGCATATCACCAAATAGTTTTACTTGTGAAATCCGGTGATGTAAATAATCATATTCCAGACCCTCATTTAATCCAATGGCTAAGGCTTCTAAGTCTCTTCCGGATAAGCCTCCATAAGTAATGTATCCTTCAAACTGGATTAACATGGCGCCCATTCGTTCATATAGTTCTTTATCATTCGTTGCAATCAAACCTCCCATATTAACCAGGGCACCTTTTTTGGAACTCATATGCATGATATCACCATAAGTATAAATCTCTCGGCAAATCTCTCGAATTGACTTATCTTGATATCCTGGTTCTCTTTGCTTAATAAAATAGGCATTTTCGGCTACCCTGGCTGAATCAATAACAACCTTAATGCCATTCTTTCGTGCTATCTTACTAGCTTCTTTTAAATTAGCTATTGAAACAGGTTGGCCAGCAGTAAAATTATTTGTCAAAACCATATTTAAGAAAGGAATATTCTTAGCTCCTCTTTTCCTTATCATGTCTTCTAGTTTATCCAAATCGATATTCCCTTTAAAAGGTCTATTAATTTGGGTATCAAGAGCTTCTTCTGGATATAGATTAATTGGCTCTATACCTAATCTTCTGGCATGTACTTCAGTCGTTCCGAAATGTGCATTAGCTGGTGTATAGCCACCTGGCTCACTAATTAAACATGAGCATACTATATTTTCCGCTGCTCTTCCCTGATGTGCAGCTAACACATATTTATAACCAGTAAATTCTTCTACAGCTTTTTCCAGATGATACCAGTTTTTACCACAAAAGTAGGATTCATCACCTTGCATCATCCCTGCCCACTGATCTTGACTCATAGCTGAAGTACCACTATCTGTCTCAAGGTTGATAGGAATATCTTCTGCCTTTAAAAATCCAGTGCAATAATCGGCCTGTTTTATTAATTTTTCTCTTTCTTCACGAGTATTCCATTTAATAGGTTCTACAACTTTAATTCGGTAAGGTGGCATAACTTTCTTCATTGAATTATCTCCTTCTTATTTTAGTGAATAGATACATTAACAAAATTTATTGATAGGCTATAGCTTCAATTTCAATATCAGCATCTTTAGGTAATTTCACTACTTGAACACAGCTTCGAGCGGGAAAATCACTATTAAAATATTCTCCATAAATCTGATTTACACTGGCAAAATGATCTAAATTTTTTAAAAATATAGTTACTTTAACTACATGATTAGCTTCCAATTGATAAGGTTTTAAAGCAGCCATTAAATTATCTAATGACTTCCTAGCTTGTTTTTCGATGCCACCAGGTACTATTTCCCCTGTTTTGACATCTATAGGCAACTGACCAGAAAGGAAGACAAATCGATCGATTTTAACAGCGGTAGAATAAGGACCGATAGCTTTCGGACTTTTTGGATTAACTAAAATTTCTTTTTGCATCTTTTAACCTCTTTATTCTTAATAAATTAGGCAAATAGTATTTTAACCTTGTTCTTGATTCTTTTTTCTCGCTTTTATTTCCTCCAGGTAATTATAGACAGTATAACGAGAAACATTTAATTTAAAAGCAAGTTGATCTACTGCTCCTTTAATTAAAAATCCACCTTTTTCATCAACTTTTTCTACTACTCGTAAATTATCTTCTTTCTGCATTAATGAGATGGGTTTGTGTATTTCATTTATCGCTTCATCTATTATGCTACTAAGAATTTCATCTACATCTTTGGTAAATGTTTCTTCCTTTCCACCGTTTAATTCATTTATAGCGCAAAACTCATCCATAATCTTTTCAAACATCATATGCCCTGTCAGGTCATAATTTATACATAAACATCCAACTATTTTATTATTTTGGTCTTTAATAAAGACACTAGAAGATTTCAAGATTCTTCCATCTTTTGTTTTACTTTTATAATTTATCATTTTGTCTTCACGTTTATTGCCAAACCCACCTTGGCGCCAGGATGACAGAGCTAAATCCGTTATGGGATCACCTATTTTTCTCCCAGTAACATAACCATTTTCAATAGCAATAATTGAATTCTGGGGTCCGCTAAAATCGTGCAACACAACTTCACAATTCTTACCAAATGTTTCAGCAATAGTTTTTATAATGGGTATAAGACTTCTTATGAGGGGGTGTATCTTTTTAATTTCTGATATCATAGTTTACCTTCTAAATTAACACTTTATTTTATTTATTAAAATATTTTATTTATTAAAATATTTTAATATATCTAAATTATACTATACCTTTTTATAATGTCAAATATTTTTACCTTGCTCACATTTGAAGATATTTAATAAATAATGATGCTAATTAGATAGTAATTAGATGTCACGAGGGACATAGTGGTATACTAGTATCTTTATCAAAAGCATATCTATTGTTATTGGTTTTATTTTCATCAAATATTTAGCAGAAATCAATGCATTATAAATACCTGAAAAGCACATACTATGATATAGCTTAAAACCACCAATATTGTTTATAATCAAAAAAATTATCTCTTGAATTTAGTTAATCTTTTTTAATATTTGGATTATTTACCATTATTTCTCTACTAGACTTTGGTTTTCGTTTACAACAACTGGCTTTATTTTCACAAATCTCAGTGCATTTATTCAAATCCTACTAAAACATTATTTGTTTACGATTTAAAAACTATTTTTCTATCTTTTATCAATTCATCATGTTAAAAATGGATTATCTTGGAACATTATAGTGTTTTCAACTTATAACTTAAAATCATAATCATTTCTCTATCATTCATGATTATTGATATTAGTATACTTTAGTAGCTCATTTTTCAGGGAATAATTATCAACAAAGAGGATGGCTTTGATTCCCATTCTCTGGGCAACTATCACATTTTCTAAAGTATCATCAATAAAAATGGTTCGGTCTACAGTAGCATCTTCTTTATCTATAATATAGCGATAAAATTTTGGATCCGGTTTAGCTATTCCCAGCAAATGAGAAGCGTAAATATTATCAAAATAGCAGTAATCTCCGCGTTCTAAGTGAAACTGGTAATGGACCTGAAATGTATTTGTGCCACAAACAACTCGGTAATTCTTCCTCAATTCTCTAATAATGGAAGTGACTCCTTGATTGATGGTAGGATAAAAATATTTTTTAAATAAATCTGTTTTAATATTCTGTTTTATTTCCTCAGAAAATTGTTTCCAGAATTGTTGACTACTTATTTTACCACAAAGTAAATTTATCCAATTCTGCCCGGCTAATTCAAAAAATTGCTTCTCATTTATTTCTAAATGCTCAGCAATAGATGGAATTACATTGGTGTGGTTGGCCACAACACCACCCATATCAAAAATAAATAACATGTTCAAGAAACCTCTCTTTCCTAACCTTTGCGAGAGGAAAATAGGGCAGCACCTCCGATAAAATATTTTGATAGTCTTAAAAACAAAATCAAAATAGGAATACTGGCAATGGAAGCAACTGCCATTAAGGCACCTTCATCAGTATGTTTTTCAGAAATGAATCTGACAATATATTGAGGAATTGTCTTCATCTCTTCACTTTGAACAATCAGTAAAGGCCACAATAGATTATCCCATTGTGACTTAAATGTCAGCACCGCCAGCGTTGCCATTGCTGGTATGCTATTGGGAACAATAATAGTTCTAAAAATCATCATCTCGCTGGCACCATCAATTCGTGCCGCATCAAGTATTTCATCGGGGAAGGTAATAAAATATTGTCTCATTAGAAATATACCAAAGGCATTCACTAAAAAAGGAATAATCAATCCCTGATAGGAATTCTGTAAACCTAATTTGGTTACAACCAGATAAAGGGGAATCATAATCGCTTCAAAGGGAATCATAAAAGTGGCCATAATCATCATAAATACCACATTCCTTCCCCAGAAATGATATTTGGCTAATCCAAAACCGGTTATTGCTGAAAGTATGACGGTGGTGACCGTTACAGAGCCGGCAACAATAAATGAGTTTAAGATATTTCTAATATAAATAAAACTACCATCATTACCTCTTATACCCTGCCAGTAATTCTGCCAGTAAATACCTTTAGGGATCCAGGGAAAAGGCATTTTCATTACATCACTGGCTGGCATTACAGATGCTGCAAACATGAAAACTAAAGGGGCTAATATGAATGCTGCCGTTACGATTAAAAATAACCAGATAAAGCTATTAATGATGATAGATGAAATATTACTGTTTTTAGTTTTTGTTTGCCATTTTTTCTGCATAATTCAATCCTTAGTAACTAACTTCTTCAGAACGAGAAACTCTAAACTGTAACCAGGTAAAGATAAGCATAATGAAGAATAATATGACACTCATGGCGCTCGCTCTACCGATTCGGTGATCCCGAATTGCAGTATGATAGATATTTAGGGTAATTACATTAATAGGAGCCATGGGAGCTCCACCCTGAGTAAATAAATATTGGGTACTGAAAGTCTTTAAACATTGTAGCATGGACATGACCGACACCAGAACAGTAGTTGGCTTTAAAAGAGGTAGAGTAATATAGTAAAAATCCTGCCAGCTACTGGCACCGTCAATGAGAGCAGCCTCATGAGTTGACTGGGGAATCGTAGTCAAACCAACAATAAAAATAATGGTAAAATACCCCAGATATTTCCAGCTATAAACAACCATGGTTGCTATCTGTACCATTATGGAATTGGCCAGAAATTTATGATCAACGCCTGGTGAATTAAATAAGAAATTAAGAACTTGGTTACCTAGTCCTCTGGGATCAAATATTAATAACCATATCACAGTTACCACTACTGAAGATAATACAGCAGGAGAATAATAAGCTATTTGAAAAAATTGTTGAAATCTCTTTCTGCTAACAATAAAATTAGCCAGGATTAAACTAAGTATTACAATAGGGATAAAAGTACCAATCGTGAAAACAGCCGTTGCTCTAATGGAGTTCCAGAAATCAGGAGACTTTAATAGATAAGCATAGTTTTGTAAAGCAATAAAATCAGGTAGCTGTAAAGAAAGTAACTTTTTCCGGAAGAAGCTGGTATAAAGGGCTGTAAAAATAGGATAAAAACTAAACAAAGAGAAAAAAAGAATAGAAGGAATAACAAAAAACAATCCCCACCTTGATTTTTTTTGTTCTATTCCGGATTTAAATAAAGGGTATTTCATATATTTTGGCCTTCTTTAATAAAACAAAAAGGGCTAGGCAGAAACCTAGCCCCTCAGTTATTACTATTATTCTTCTTCCAAAACTTCCTGAACTTTCAATTTCAATACCTGTAGGGCGGCTTCAGGTGTCCTGCCGGCAAGCATCACTGATTCTACTGCCTCACGGATATGTTGCTGAATGATGGCGCTGTTTTCACCATAGTAAACAATATGACCTCTCTCCATATCTTGCCTGAACACATCAGAATAAGGCATATTCTTAAATTCATCTGATTCCATTAATCTTACTTTGGGTTGAATCAAGCCAACTTTGACCAGGTATTCTTCAGGATGATTTAACATATAGCTGATAAATTTCCAGGTCATTTCCTGATTTTCCTTCGGTTTTTGTTGATTGACCACAAAATAATGACCATAATAAGCCCCTGCTACATCCAGAACAGCATCCTCAAATACTGGGTAAGGAATTACTGACCACTCTCCGCTTTCATAAAATTCAGGATTGTCATTTCGAATTCTTCCTTGTTGATAGAGACCAGATTGGCACATTGCTATATCATTATTATCTTTATTGAACAAACTTCTGGCATTGGTATAGGTGGGAGATCCTAAATTTTTCCCATTTGGTCCCCATTCCTGCATGAAAGTCAAAAATTTTAACCATGCATCATCATTAATAATGGCTTCTTTTCCATCATCGCTCATTAACTTTCCCCCTAATTGTTCCGCCATAGGTACCATGGCTACTAGATAGTAGGGATATCTAAAATCAAATCCTCTCCTGGTAATAATTTCTCCATCCCTGATGACAATTTTTTCAGATACTTCTACCATTTCCTCCCAGGTTCTGGGATAGTTTTTATCAGGATCCAGGCCAGCATCCCAAAAGACTCTCTTATTTAGATAAATACACCAGTTGGTCAATTCCATAGGCAATCCATATAAATTCTCCTGATAGGTAACCGGATCCAGAACTCCTGGTATATAATCCTTGTAAACTTCTTCCAAGCTATCGTAGCCAGCAGCTTGATAATCGATAGGAGCCAAACGGTTGTTAACAATATAGGCGTATTCATCTTCAATCTGTAAATTAAACATATCCGGTCCCTGATTAGCGGCAAAAGCTGTTAAAACAATTTCGGCCATTCTGTTTGATGGATTAGTCACTCTGTTAATAGTAACACCGGGATTAGCTGCTTCAAATTCTTCAATGTAGCGGTTTTCAATCTCTGTTCGGTTGGGGTCTTCATGGGTCCAATAGGTAATTTCAATATTCTGCTGGGCATACGCAGAAATAGATAACAAAAAAACGAATACTAAAAACAAAATTATCTTTTTCATAATCTGAAACCTCCTACAAAATATTTTATTACATAATATCTTTATTTACCTAAATAAATATTCAATAAATACTCACACTCACCCCCCCCTTCTAAGTTAACTAACAGCTAAGCTATTACCCTTATAATATATCATTCTTTTAGCAAATATTATTATATTTATTTTAATTCTATTCAATTTTGAAGTCAAATGATAAGTATGGTCATGCCATTTATTCCATAAGCACTAGAGGGACCTCTACTTTTTCTTTAATCGCTGTTTCAGGTCATCAAGGGAAAGGCTATTCAAGATATTAGTTTTTTCTAACCACCCACGTCTGGCAATCGCTACTCCAAATGATATATAATCCAGAGCGGATATTTGATGTGCATCAGTACCAATAGCCAGTAAAACACCCTGCTCTTTAGCACTCTTGACATAAATATCATTTAAATCCATTCTTTCAGGAGAAGAATTGATTTCCAATGCCGTCTTTGTCTGAGCAGCTATCTTAATAATTTCCTGCATATCAATATCATAAGCTTCTCGATAACCAATAATTCTCCCTGTGGGATGTGCAATAATATTAACCAATGGATTTTTCATTGCTTTGCTCAAACGATCCATCAATTTCTTTCTTTCCTGCTTCAATCCAGAATGGATGGCAGCAATAACAATGTCTAACTTCTGTAATATGTTATCGGAAATATCCAGAGTTCCATCTGATTTAATATCAACTTCAATTCCTTTTAAAACCTTCAAACCATCAATTTCTTGATTGATTTGCTCAATCCTTTTTATCTGTTCCATCAATCTCTGCTCATTTAATCCGCCAGCAATATGAAGAGACTGAGAATGATCGGTAATAGCAATATATTGATATCCCTTTTTTCTGGTAGCTCCTATAATTTCCTCAATATTGTTAAATCCATCACTATCATTAGTATGAATATGCAAGTCCCCTTTTATATCATTTAGATCAACCAGGTTTGGTAATTTCTTATTTTGGGCAGCCTCAAATTCACCCCGATCCTCTCTCAGTTCTGGCATAATATAGGATAATCCCAATATGCTATATATTTTTTCTTCCTCTTCTCCAGCAATCTTCTTATCATCTTTAGTCTGAAATACACCATATTCATTAATTTTTAGTCCTTGTTTCACTGCCATCTCTCTTAAACGAACATTGTGTGCCTGGGAACCGGTAAAGTATTGTAAAGCAGCACCAAAACTATCAGGAGCTACTACTCTCAAGTCCACATGAATATCCTGATGGGTTAAGATGGCTGATTTGGTTAATCCTTCTGCTAATATCTCTTTGACTTGAGGTAAATTAACAAACTTTTGCATTACCTTTACAGGTCTTTTGGAAGTAATTAGAATATCAATATCTCCAATAGTCTCTTTTCTGCGCCTCAGACTACCGGCAATACTAATCTGCTTGACTTCATCAAGACATTTTAATTCCTCCTCAATTTCTTCAGCAATAGGTAAAGCTACTCCAAGTAAGGCTCTTTGTTCTCTTTTTTTATATAATTCTATGCCTCTTATAATGTTCTCTTCCGCTTTTTTGCCCATTCCAGGCAGATTCTGTAATTGGTGTTTGAGCACAGCTTCTTCTAATTTTCCCACGCTATCAATTCCCAATTCCTCATAAAAAAGCTTTGCTTTACGCGGTCCTATCTCAGGAACATTTAATAATTCTAGAACTCCTGCCGGAATACTATTTTTTAGATTTTCATAGTATTCCAATTTGCCGGTCTCAACTAATTCTCCAATCTTTTTAGCAATTGCCGGTCCTACCCCTGGAATCTCATCCAACTTTCCTGAATTATAAAGCGTTTCCACCTCCATCGGCAGATTTTCTAAAGTAGCAGCTACTCGTTCATAAGCTCTTATTTTAAATCTATTTTCATCTTTTATTTTCAGTATCTTGGCAATATTGGCAAAGATATTGGCAAATTCTACATTCTTTAACATAGCTTATCACAACTTTATTAACTCAAATTTTAATTTTAATATTCCCTTATAATCATACCATAAAGAGAACAAAAAATAACTGCTACTCCTGTATCTTTTTAATCTTTCCTTCCTTTCCTTACTAGGAGCAATATACACTATAATAAATATGATGCAATACCAAATATCTCTCAATAGTAAAACTAACCAGTAAGATAAAATAGTGTATAACAAAAATAGAACATGTAATCTTTAATTCTCATGATAATAATCTAAAACTTCAAAAATATTTCTCTTAAAAAAGATATTGCACAATAAATGTTGTATAATATAAACAAAAAACATATATCTTGTCTAAACAAAACTTACGATCAATACTTAACCTTCAAAGATCAAAATTAAATATGGTAACCTGTAAGAAGGTAACAGTAGAGTCTTTCTCTTTTTAAGGGGAAGCGCCGAAGAGGAAAGATACAGTAAGTATCGAAACTTGCAGGCAGAAGAGACTGTTACCAGACAGGACTCTGGAGAGCTTTTGGATAGAAAAGCACCGAAGAGGCAATTCCCAGGCTTTAGGAAGACCTAGAAAGGTCTGCTTGGGTGTGATTCCTAATCCTTTCGGAAGAATCTTTCAGGTAAAAAGACAGAGCTGGATAGCATATCTTACTTTGTCTTTTTTATTTATGTTTTCCAGTATTCTAAGGTATGCTCCAAGGTAATGCTAAATGAATAGGGAACTGGCATTCGATTACATAAATCAAAAAGAAAGGAGGTTTATTCAGGGCAGAATAATCATTGAAAAATAACCTAAATAAATCTTTTTAATCTGGTAATTTTCTTATACCTATAAATTTCTTAAATTTTGAGGAGGTAGTAAATGAAATTCTATAAATCATTAATTTTGATGTGCATTTTAGTCTTGATGCTTGGTGGTTGTGTTCCACCCGTTGAATTGCCTGATCTTGTTATCACTGAATTTGAGACTACCGGTTCTCCCTTTTTCCGTGAAGATGATAATGTTACAGTCCCGGTTCGTGTGACAGTTAAAAATCAAGGCAATGCTGATGCAGGAACCTTCAAAGTATCATTGCATTACACTGGCTCACAAGGCACATTTGGTGTTGCTTTTCAAGTAGAAGGACAGAGTCAATTGTGGTATCCTTACACTACTGCGAGCCTTTCTCCCGGAAACGAAGTAACCTTTGAAGGAGACGCCCTTTTTATCATTAGAGGTGAAACGGTTTCTTTAAAGGCTCTGGCCGATAGTTGCAGTGGTGATGAATTCATGCCTGATTATTGCCGAGTGGATGAAAGCAATGAAATGAACAATGAATCGGAAGCAATAACAGTGGTATTGCCTTAACGACTAATTTAATATAACTGAACAAAATAAAAGATGCCAAGAAGAGGTGTCAGATAATTTTATCAATATAGTTGATTAAACTGACACCTCTTCTGCTTATACTTTTTTCTGTTACTTCATAATAATAGGCAAACAAATTATACACCTTCTTGAATAAAGTTGATATTTTAAATGAACTATCTTAAATATAAAATATTGATTTGAGAAAGATACAGGCCTTGCTTGTCTATTGAATTTGACAATGATAAAATATAGAATTAGAAATGTGGCTGGTACTTACTTTTAATTATACAATTAGAAGAAAGAAAAAACCAAAAAGAAAAAGAAAAGCAAACAGAAATTAATAAATAGTTTTGCTACTTTTAGAAATTATAGCAGATATCTGCTATATATGGTTTATGTTTACCTCTTTGGCTACTGATATTTTTCGAGGTGTTTTTATGGATATACCAATTACTACACTTACCATGGATGAACTTGCTGAAACAATTAGAAACTGTCAGAAATGTCTCTTATCTCAAACTAGAAATAAAGCAGTCCCGGGAGAAGGGGACTGTAATAGTGTAGTAATGTTTGTAGGGGAGGCACCAGGAGGAGATGAAGATATCCATGGTCGTCCTTTCATAGGCAAAGCCGGTCAGTTGCTTACTCGAATACTGCAATCTGTGCAGATGAGTAGAAAAAATGTGTTTATTACCAATGTAGTTAAATGCAGACCACCTGGTAATAGAAATCCTAATAAAAGTGAAGTTGATTTTTGCTTGCCCTATCTGGAAAGCCAAATTGCCCTTATCAATCCCAAGATTATTGTCACTCTGGGCAGCATATCCACTAAATTTCTTTTAAATACAGAAGAACCTATTTCCAGACTCAGAGGTCAATGGTTTCCCTGGATAGGCAACATCAAGATTTTCCCTATGTTTCATCCCAGTTATTTACTGAGACATGAAGAAATCACACCTGGTAGTCCCAAGGAATTAACTTGGCGAGATATTAAAGAGCTGAAAAGAGTATTAGAAGAGATAAAAAATGATAAATCAAAATTAATATAATTTTTATTTTATACCATCTTTCAGAAAGGAATTGAAAAACCTTATTTATGAAAATTAAAGATCTGATAAATATTATTGATCAGATTGCTCCGTTTTTTCTCCAGCAGGATTTTGATAATAGCGGAGTACAATATGCTGATCTTGATGAAAATATAAATAGAATGTTAATTTGTCTGGATATCACAACAGAAACTATAGAAGAAGCATTAAAGAAAAATTGTAATACTATTCTATCTCATCACCCTTTATTCTTTAAACCTTTCAGTAAAATTACCAAACAGGATAATCCAGTAATTTTTCAATTAATGCACCACCGTCTTAATCTAATTGCGGCTCATACCAATTACGATCTGGCAGAAAATGGTTTGAATGATTATGTTGGTAATCTGCTTAATTTAAATAAAATTGGTTGCCTGGAAGAATCTGAGGAAAAAACACTAAAGTTAGCTGTATATGTTCCCGATAAGTATCATGAAAAACTTCTAAACGCACTTTTCCAGGCTGGCGCTGGGAATATTGGCAATTATTCCGAAACAGCTTTTAGCTTTCCGGGCAAAGGTTCCTTTAAGCCGCTGGAAGATGCAAAACCTTTTATTGGTAAAATTGGAAAACGAAAAACGGTTACTGAAATAAAGATTGAAACAGTTTTTATGGAAAGAGATTTGCATAAAGTAATTGAAGCTATCTATAAAAATCACCCTTATGAAGAACCGGCTTATGATATTTATCAATTAAAAACTAATTTAAAGACTGGGATTGGTTTAATTGCAAAATTGCCTTCGGAACAAAGCTTGGAAAAAATCTGTAAAAAAATTAAAAACATATTAAAGATTCCCTATCTAAGAATGGTCAAAACAGAAAAACGAAAAATTAAGACTATTACTCTATGCACCGGAAATGGCGGATCTTTAATAAATAAGGCAATTCAGAAGAAAGTAGACCTCTTAATCACCGGGGATATCAAGCATCATGAAGCACTAAACGCTAAAGAGATGGGACTGAATATTATTGATATTGAACATTTTTATACTGAAAAATATTTTGTTCCTGCAATTAAAGAACAACTAATTCGGGCACAGATTCCTGAAGATTTGTTGTTTGCTAGTAAAAAAATGAACTCACCTTTTCAACTTTTATAATACCTCCAGTATTGCCTGCTCTTGATTGTTAATGAAAATGTAATATTAGTTCCTATCAATAGATTTTGGCTTCATCATATTAATATTGTTATATCTAAATCATAAACGTTTACTATTTAAGCTGAACGTTTTCCACTTATCTTCTCAATTTTTACCTTTAAAACAGTTAATTTATCTAAAACATATGCAGAAAATTTTAATCGTTCCTCATCAATATTCTGGTTATATTGTCTTATAATAAAGGTGAGTGCTTTTTTCTTTTCCTTCTCTTCCTTAATAAATTCAACTTTTCCAAAAATAAGGGCACTGTTATATCTCATACTACTCTGGCATACATTCAATGAGTGGACAAATTGTATGCTTTGAACAATTTCAATACATACTGCGGGATTTTCTTTCAAAATGTCAATCTTCATTCCTTCAGGAGCAGAATGAAGGTAGATATATTGCCCATCAAATCCAAAATTCATTGCTACCAGATAAGGATTATTACCCCTACACATAGCTACATGGCAAAAAAGAGCTTGCTTAATAATTTGTTTTATTTCTTCTATATCAGTTATTTCTCTATCTCTTCTTCTCATCTGCTTTATATCCTTTCCATTTATTATATCTTTTTCCCTACTGTTGCCATATATATCACAAACTGCTCCTTGCCATCCAGATTTAAAATATGGTTCAATTCATCATCTGAAAAAGCAGCTATGGCACAAACCCCACAATTAATTGCTTTAGCTGAGAGATAGAGATTCTGAGCAACATGACCGGCATCTAAAAAAATATACCGATAGGCACGCTCCCCATATCTCCACTTCATCCTGTAAATCACTGCAATCCAGATAAAAGTGACAGCTGAGTGTTTAATAAAATCCTGACCAAAACTGGCTTTTACAATTTCATCAGCTATGGTACTATCTCTTTTTAAAATTCCCAATTGATGTTCCAGACTTAAATAGCGATAAAGGCCGGAGTCCAATCCCTGCACTCTATTCACTAAAAGAATAGTTTCTAAGGCATGGCGAGCTCCAGCAGATGGTACAGTTCTCAGGGTTGCAATATTAGAGATAACCTCTTTTACTCCCTGGGTACACCAGAGTAAATAAGACAATTCAGGTAGGTTAATATTTTCTTCACCATAATTGCGTATACTCTGCCTTAGATTAATTATAGAAGCGATGTTTTCCTCAGAAATAGTTATCTTATCCCATTCTGGTAAAGAGATAACTTCTCCAGTATCAGGATATGGCAATTGCAGGTCAGGTGGAGGAATCCCTTTCATCTGATCAGATAAGCTCATATTTTGATATTTTGTCTTATTAATAAATTCTTCTCCGGTTAAATTCATATAAATATATCCTCCTTGAAAAAATGGATTTTGATTTGTCTTGCTGTAAAAATATGTTCTAACTGGAGGTACAATTAATAAAAGGCTTCTTCTTTTAGAAAGAATGGTTAAGGCTAATTTCTAAAAAGATTTGTGTTGGTTTGCCAAAAAACACCTCTAAAGGAGATCCTTCAGCTTTCGTCATGGATTTGGTCATCACACCTCCTTGAACTTTGATAGTGCTGTTAGTACTCAGCTGATTACTATAGACAGGCATTAAGATTGCTGAACCACTATTGTGGTTGTATAGAGCGGTTACGCCTATGCTTGATAATTCATCAATTTTGTAGGAAATATTACTGGCTAAAAGATGTATATTTTTTTCTTCCTCTTCTTCAGAAAGAGACATCATGAAACCTGTAATTTTTGATAATATTTCTGGTGGTATATTTAAATATTCAGCCTGTATATATAGTTGATTACCAGCCGGAAAGAAATAACTATTATCTACTCCAACTAAAAGGGAACAGGTTTTTTCTTCTGAGTAATATCCAAAGGCACTGTATACTCCACAAGAGCCTAAATCTCCTTTGGCAGTAATACCAAAACGATATTCACCGATTTCCCCTTCCTTTATCTGCTCCTGGAGATAATTGATGGTTACATCAAAATCTTTAATTAATGTTCTTCCTCTTAAACCTGCTTTCCAGGTTATATCTTGTCCCGGAAGGGAGGCAACCAGCGATAAACTGGTATTCCAATTGATAGGATAATAAATTTCCAGAGCATTTTGAAATTTAGGATTATATTCTCTATCTAAAGCAACTGCACCAATAGTGTAATCTACTGGATTTAACAAAGAGCCAAAAGACCAGGATATAGGCTGTCTTCCAATTGTAAGATGAAAATCTTCAAATCTATGTTTCCAGTATAGTTTTTTCCAAAAAAAATCTACTCTACCTTCTACCGCATCAGTAAATAAATAACCAGCACATTTAATTTCATTATTATTCCAAGAGGGTAAGAATAATTCCAGATCAAGATTTGCTTGGGGTACTAAGACAAATCCTGTTTGCTCTGTATAAACAGTAGTCAGTGAGGCGTTAAGCTGTCCTCCCATTGTAATTTCACTTGCTTCCCCTGCTAAACTCAAGATAAAGAGGATAAAGAGATAGAAAATTAATATTATGATTAAATAATATATTTTCTTCATTATCTTGCCCCTATCTTTAGAATGATTTCCTGTTTTTTGCTATGTTTTTATTATGACACTTTTTTATTATTATTTAAAGTAGACTACATCATTAAAAAATAATGCTGAATCCATTCTCTCTTATACATAGATAGAACAGATTCAGCATCTGTTAAATATTTTTTAATTAATTATCAATATAAATAATCCACTATAAAATGATTCTGTTAAACCTTACTCCTCTTCCCTTCTTTGATATACCTTTCCTTCTCTTATTTCCTTTAATGCTGTCAGCCGAATGTTTTTCTCATTTGTTTCCACCAACGCTTTAAATCCTTGATTTAGTTGTTTTGCCCTTTTAGCTACCATCATAGTCAAGAGATATTTATTGTCTAAATTGTCATTTTTCCCCAATATTTTACACCTACTCCATATTTAATTTATAAATGTACTAATAAGTACGAAATATTTTAATTACAAATTGCGTTGTAAATTCCTAATCTCTTTTTCTAAATGTTTAATTTGTCTTTTCAAACTGTCTCTTTCTGTTTCTTCTCCTTCATTATCCATTGTATCAATCTTGGGTAATTTTTTGATTTGTGATTCAATTTCTCTTATTTCTTTTCTCTTTTCCTCAATTAAATCTTTTATAGAATGAGTATCATCTCCATAAGAAAAATAACGTTTTTTTTCATTCTTTTTAACGATCACTTAAGTTCTCCTTACAACCTTTCTTTTAAATTTTAATAATATTACAATTTTAAGAGAAATACATCTAATAATGAAAATAGTATAAATAATAGCTCTGTAGATATTAAGCCTCCATAATCTTTAACACCAGCTTTTCAATCCCGACAGCAATCTTAGATATAGTTGGGCCTAACATATAAGCGGCTGTAGATACAATTTTTTGTTGGGGGTCATATACAATTTCATCTACCCTGGAAATTACATGCTTTGCTCCCCACTGCTCTAAAATCCGAGCAGTAGAGGGATCTTCTCCAATAGTTAATCGAGGATGAAACATACCTAAAATCTTAGCTGCTAAAACAGGGGCAATACAAATAAATCCCTGTGGTTTACCTTCTTTATGCATCGCCTGAATAATTTTCTCCACTTCTTTATTAACCTGACAGTTTTCGCCTTTCAAAGCATAGTCACATAGATTTTTTGCTGCTCCAAATCCTCCTGGAAATATTAATCCATCCAGTGAGTTGATTTCTGCCTGTGATAAATCCTTAATTTCTCCTCTAGATATGCGAGCTGATTCTGCCAATACCTGTCGTTGTTCTTCTTCCTGTACTTTCCCGGTAAAATGATCAATAATATGCCATTGTGCTATTCTGGGTGCAAAACATTGCACTTTAGCACCAGACTTATCCAGAAAATATAAAGTTAGTGTTGCTTCATGAATTTCACTACCGTCCTCTACACCACAGCCTGATAAGACAACACCAATATTTTTCATAACAGCTACTCCTCTATTTCGCAAATAGCTAAAATATTTGATATATATTATTACAATTTTATATTATAACTTAAATCTATTAAAAATTAAACAACTATTTTAAAAAATACCTGTTTTGCAAAAGTAAATAGTCTGCTCATATTGTGAGTTCTAGAACAATCAGTAAAACAGATTCAATTCTTTTCATCATCACCATATTCCAGGAAGACTGCTTTATATGGTTAAACATAAATTGCTAATCTCAGTTAACTAATCCCTATATATTTCAACAAATTTCTTTAAAGAACGATCATAAGTTTTTTCAATTTCCGGGGGAAAGAGGCATCCAGGTAACTCAATCATTTCCCAATGATAGTTGAGACATTCACAGCACCTTCCCCTTCGAGAACAAGATATATAGGTACAGGTACAGTTTTTCTTATTCTGGTCCATGTTACATTTCATATTTATCTCCTTATTATATTATTTTACATTTTTTCTTGTTTGAATCAACATTTTGATTCCAATAATTTTATCAAGAGTTAATATTTTCCTAAAGTGATTTTTAAAAAGGCACAGAAATACTAATATAGGGAATAGTGTTGACATATATACTACAATGTAATATATTGTAACAGGAAACTATTAAAACTAATATAGTTTTTTCATTTTACAGTATCCACAATTTTTAACTTTTGTTATTGATAAATATTCTTTTTTAAATAAAACACTATAACTACTAAATTAGGGTAAGATAGATTATACAAAAAATTAAGTAACGATTAATTTTAAACACCACTTGTTTTTAGTCAACTTCATCATAGGCTAATTTCTTTATGATAATAGTGGGAAGATAACAATGACTAAAAATAAAGTTTGGAGTCTCGGAAAAAAAATAATGATAGAAAAAAAGAATAATCCCATAAAAAAAAGAATACTTACTACTGCCAGGAAATATTTTTTTACCCAGGGCTACTCAAAGGCAACCATGGATGAGTTAGCTACTGAACTCCATATGAGTAAAAAAACCCTTTATCAATTTTTTAATAGTAAACAATTTTTACTGGAATCAGTTATCTATGACTTTTTCCAGGATTTTCATAATAAGATAAATAAAATTATCAGAACTAAAAAAAATAGGAGAATAGGCGTACTAAAACAGTTTATGTCTTTAGTGCAGGCTCAGATTTCCCAATTTAACATATGGGCTTTTGAAGATATTCGAAAAAATAATCCCCGAGCATGGCTTATAATAAACCAGTTGGAGGAAAAACTAATTAATAGTGAATTAAGAAAGCTGTTACAGGAAGGGAAGAAAGAAGGGACAGTTTGTCAGGATATCGATCTTGATCTTATTGTCCTAATGATTCTTAATACCATTAAATCTGTTGTTATTCCGGAAGTAGTATCACAACTATCTTACTCTACCGAAGAGGTTATTGATATGCTGGCTAGAATAGTTATGCATGGTATTTCTAGTCCCGGGAATGCAATAGACTTATAGATTTTATATGCTGATAATAGTAAATATTAAGCAACGCTATATTTAAGGATAATTTCACTAAAGTTTGTTAATAAAGTTTAAAAATATTTCCGAGAAAAAATCATAGGAGATTCAGGACATATGAACAAATTAGCACAGTTTATTAGCAAGCACGCTATAATAATTATAATATTTGTAGCACTTGTAACGCTCTTTGGTATAACCCAAATTCAAAAACTAAAAGTAGAAGACGATATCACTAAATACCTTGCAGAAAACGATCCAGAAATACTTTTTTATCAAGAAATTTCCGATAAGTTTGGTAAATTTGATGAAAACATTACTTTAGTCTCTCTGGAATATCAGGAATTATTCACCTTAGAAAACCTACAGAACTTTAAATTAATATCCGATCAATTAGAAAATTCTGACTATATCCTATCTGTTAATTCTTTTTTAAATATGCCTAACATCATTGCTTCAGATTATGGCATCGAAGTGAGAGATTTTGTGGAAGTTTTCCCTGAAACCGAAAAAGAAGTACAAGAGCTGAAAAAAACTGCCCTGGAAGATGATATGTTAAAGGGAACTTATCTCTCCAACGATGGTAAAGTTGCTTTACTCATGATAGAATCCCAAGGCAATATCGATGGATCTCTTTTAAGGAAAGACCTGGAAGGCATTATAAATAAGTATAAAGGCAACATAGAACATATAGAATTTTTTGGACTACCAATTATGGAAGTACAAATCACCGAAATGGCTCTTGACAATATGTCTTTAGCCTTCACTGCCACTATAGTGGTATTGGCTCTTCTTTTTTACTGTTTTAGGAGCATACAAGGAACTTTCTTACCAATTTCTATAGCCCTACTTACCTCTTTCTGGCTTTTAAGTTCGGTTGCCTCATCAGGTAAAGCTGTTACTATTGTGATTTCGGCCATTCCAGTTTTGATGATTGCCCTGGTGACAGCATATGGCATTCATTTTATCAGTCGCTATTACGAAGAAAGACAGCTTTTTACCCCTCAGGAAGCAATTAGAAAAACTATCGTTTCGGTTTTTACTCCCATTCTAATGAGTGCCCTTACTACTATTGCTGGTTTTGCTTCATTAACTACTGTGGTTATAAGACCTATGACTGAATTTGGTATCTTTGCTACTATTGGCATTTTTGCAGCTTTCCTCCTAACAATATTTTTATTAGGAGCAATTTTTAGCATTTTCATACCTAAGAAAGTTCCCCAAAATTTCTCTTATCAAGCTAATGATCTGGTAACCAAAATACTGAAAATTATTGCTCAATCAATTTTCCATAAGAAAAGCTTAATTTTAGGAATTATTATTATTACCATTGTTATCTCGAGCTTTTTTATCTTGCAGGTAAAACCAGATTCGTCTATTGAAAGCAGATTGGGAGTTAACAATCCCATCACCAAGTCTATGAACTATTTCAAGGAAAAATTTGGTGGAGTTGACTTTCTCTATATTTATCTAACATCAGATAATGTTAAACATCCCTATGTTCTAAGAAGTATGGATAAAATCCAAAATTATGCCAGTCAACTTTCCTCTCTGTCCCAACCTTCTTCTATTACTACTTTTTTAGCTCAGCTCAATAATGCTATGGAAAATAAAAAAATTATTCCAGCTAATTCCGACAAAATCGATAATCTATGGTTTTTTACCGGTGATAATGAGTATATAAACTCTATGCTGGCTGATGAAAACAGGTCTACTATAATACAGATTCGCGCCCGAGAAATGACTTCCTTGGCAGTAGATAGTGCTATTCAGGAAATAGAAAAATTTATCCAGAATATTCCCGATAGAGTTAGGAAAGTAGATGTATCTTCATTATCGGCACAGGAGCAGGAACAATACTTACCCTATATTGTTCAAGATATCATTTCTTCCTGGCAAGCCAATGGTATGGAAATTAATGAAGATATAAAGCGAGAGTTATACGAAGAATTAATTCAAATTGCCAAAATGCCCATAGAAAACTTTTATTATCCCACAAATGAATTTATAGCAAAAATTTTGCAGATATCAATACTTGAACTGGAAGATCTAGGTATATCAACCAGTGAAATGCAGCCTACTCTCTTAAAGTACCTTGAAAGCCATTCTCGGGATAACCAATTTATAGATTACTTTGCGCAAGAATTAGACCTTTACTTGGATGATGCTCAGTATTTAAAAGAAATCCTTGATAGTTCTTTAACGATTGTTGGGGAACGGGAAAAAATTAGATATGCCAGAACACAGATTGAACATATTCTGAAGAATCAATTAGAACAGAAGAGTTCTGAGTATTTATGGTATCTTACTGATGAATATGCCTATCTGCCTGATGAACAGGGAGATATTCATTTTGCCTATCGATTAACTGGCATTCCAGTTATTATTAATGAAGTGAATTATAGTGTTTTTCAAGGACAGATAAAAAGTATGGTAATTGCGTTTGTAATAGTTTTCATTTTATTAGTATTGCAATTCAGTTCCTTATTAATAGGGTTAATGGCTATGATTCCTATTGCCTGTACCGTTTTAACTGCTTTTGGTATAATGGGTATAGCGAAAATTTCGCTTAATATTGGTACTATGATGGTAGCCAGCATATCGATAGGAGCAGGAATTGATTACACCATTCACTTTATTAACCGCTATAGACAGGAATTAACTAAATATAAAAATGAACCAACTCAAGCAATGAAAAACACTTTAACTGGTACAGGAAGAGCTGTTGTCTTTAATTCTTTATCTGTAGCAGCAGGAGCATTTGTTCTAACACTCTCAGAAATTGACATGATTTCCGAATTCGCCGGATTAATAGGTAGCGTTATGCTGATAAGTGTGGTCTATACTCTTCTTTTATTACCTTTGCTTTTACATCTTATTACTTTTAAAATCTCAGAAAAGCTTTAATGGAAGAATTAATGGATTATAAAGAAATAAATTTGATTCAAGATATTTTATACTATAAATATAAAAAAGTAATTGCATTAAATCAAGGAGGAAGTTAAATGAGTTATTATAAAAGATATTCTCATATTTTATTTTTACTTATTCTCATTCTTTTTCTGAATGGTAATGTCTGCGCTGAACAGTTCACTGCTGATGAGATTATCGATAAAGTCAAAGAAAATCAGATTGAATATGAAAACAGTAAAACACAGGCAGAAATGATTATCATCGATAAAAATGGAAAGGCAGAAGAAAGAGAAATAATAATGTATGAGAAAGAAGAAAATGACAAAATAAACATATTAATGCGTTTTGTATCGCCAAAAAATGTAGAGGGCGTTACTCTATTAAGTACTGAAAATGGAGATAAAATATATGTCTACATGCCTGCCTATCAAAAACCTAGAAGAATTGCCGGTTCCTCTAAAAAAGAAAACTTTATGGGAACTGATTTTTCCTACGAAGATTTGGGCATGGACTATCAAAGTGAAGATTACCAAAAGGAACTCAAAGAAGAGACGGAAACCCAATATTTAATTGAAGTGATTCCTGCTGATGAAGATATATCCTATAGCAAGTTTTTACTTTATGTTAATAAAGAGCAATTTTATGTCGAAAAAGTAGAATTTTATAATTTAGAAGAGCAACTTACCAAGACACTGGAAATTAAAGAAGTTAAATTTGATAGTAATAATAAAATTACACCAATAAAAATAGAATTAACCAATATTATAGATAATCATAAAACTACTATGAATATTAAGGAAATTGAATATGACCTGGAACTGGCTGGTGACTTTTTTTCTATTCGCACCATGCAAAAACCAAGATTATAACTTAACAATTTAGAAATAAATTTTAGAGGAGATGCTGTATGATTAGAATAAATAAAATTAATTTTCTAGCAGATACTGGTATTGTATTTATTATATCTTTTTTTCTTATTTTTTCCCAATCGGCACTGGGGTTTGACTTTTCACAAAAAGTACTATACCAGAGCTCTTATTCTCTAAAGCAACAAAAACTTAATCATACTGTTACTCTAAAAATAGACTATTTTGAAGAAATTTCCACTGATCTCTTTTTTCAGGGAGATCTGATAATCCGCTTAAGTAATAAGGAATATTCAAAACCATTTGTAATTGGACCCAACGAACTTTATCTCAATGCCTATGATGTCCTGGACAATTTAGACCTTAAGGTAGGGAAAATTATCAACAAGTGGGGAGCAGCTGACTTTTTTAGTCCTCTTGATAACTTTAATCCCATGCCTCCCAATCTATCTTTAACCAATAATCAAGAAAAATTAGGTGCATTAGGCATTAATGCCACTTATTATATAGACGATTTAACTAGCCTCCAAGCTATTTTGCTTCCTTCACTAAAGGCATCTCCCTATCCTGATCAATATTTAAAGGACACCTACCTAACTCAATATGGTCCTTTCTATCAAGAACAGGGTATTAATATTGATTCAGTGGAGATTTCCTATCAAAAAGCTAAAGATCTCATCTGGGGGCTGCAATTACACCACTCTTTCTCCTCTTACGATGTAGCTTTGAGTTACTATCATGGATACTATATGGATCCTTTCCCCGCTAACTTAAATATAGCTTTACATGCTTCTGAAAATATTATGGAATTGACTTTAGGGTATCCTGCCAAACAAGTACTAGGATTGGAATTTCAAGGCAATTTCCCTGGTATCGAAGGAGCCACCTTAAGGGGTGATTTGGCATACATTATCCCGGGATTATGGCAACTTCAGGGAGAAACAATACTAGAAAAACCTTATTGGAAGGCAGTGCTAAGTGCAGATTATACTACTGACTCAAATCTATATTTAAATGGTGGACTCATATATGGACTTCCCTTTGAAAGAGAAGATCAATGCTCATCTTACCTGTATCTTAATGCTGATAAAGAGATTACGAATTCTGATTTCAGCCCATATTATATCGGGGTATTAAGTTTGAAAGATATGAGCATGGGAAATGTTATTGGTATAGATTATCAAATAAGTAAAAATATATTAGCCTCATTTTCCTATGTTTTTGCGTTAGGAGACACTAACTCTAAATTGGGTTTATTAAAACCTTCAGAGGGTTTTTATTTTTCATTGGAATGGCTCTTTTAAAGATGAAATAGCGCAGGCTCAGAATGATCAAAAATAGATCAGAATCACTGATCCTGCGCTTGATTCCTTACTTCTTCATCGCTTATTTATGAAGCAATGTCTTTACCTAAAGTATAGCCTCGACCAATATACTTACCGTGAGCAAAATATGCTGCTATTACAGGAGTATAAAGGATTGGATCTAACTTTTCCATAATCACCTTTCCATCCTCATCAAGCAGACTTTCTTCTACTTTAACATCCATTATTTCTCCTATAAATTCAGTATGTAATCCTATTTCGATGTTCTGAATGACTTTACACTCCAGAACTATTGGAAACTCCTTCCCATAAGGAGCATCCACTATATCACTCTTCACTGGAGTAATTCTGGTTTTTTCAAATTTATTATAATTACGACCAGATACAATACCATAAAAATCTGCTTCTTTTACCCTATCACTAAAGAGAATATTAACAGTAAAAGCCTTGCGAGAAATAATATTATGATAAGAATAGGTAGCTTTTCTCAAAGATATATTGACACAAGGAGGATTAGAACAACAGATACCTCCCCAAGCACAAGCCATTAAATTTGGTTTTCCATTCTGATCATAACTACCTATAATCAAAACCGGAACCGCAGCTAAGAATGTTTTTGCTCCTATTGATTTTTTCATCAATTCCCTCCTTTTGTTTTACCATTACCATCTTGTGCAAAGATGGCTTTCTATGGTTAAAGAAAACTTTATTTCTGATTTTAGCAAAACAGGCCAACTTTTTCTACCCCATTAAGTTCAGTTATGTTATAATGTTGATTGTTATTTAACAGGATAAGGGAGCAATCCATTGGTAAACAATGAAGATATTCATCATATCTCTTTTGATAATAAAGATATTTTTTTAATCGGTACCGCTCATATTTCCAAAGCAAGCGCTGAAACGGTAAGAAATTTTATTTCTGAAGAAAAACCAGATTCCGTATGCATAGAGTTATGCCAGTCACGTTTTCAATCCATTACCGATCCAGATAAATGGAAAAATATGGATATTATTACCATTATCAAACAAAAAAAAGCGCTATTATTGCTGGTCAATCTAATACTTTCTGCCTTTCAGAAAAGACTGGCTCGTCAGTTAGGTCTTAATCCAGGACAGGAAATGATTGAGGCTATACAAGTAGCTAAAGAGAATAATATTAACCTGGTTTTGGCAGACCGCGATATTCAGATAACCTTCACCAGAATATGGAAAAAGCTGGGTTTTTTCGGTAAATTAAGACTATTTTTTATGTTATTACTTAGTATATTCAACAAGGAAGATATCTCGGAAGAAGAAATTGAAAGGTTAAAATCTGAAGATGTACTTACAGCTGCTTTAAATGACTTAGCCATTTCTTTCCCTCGTTTAAAGAACACCTTGATTGATGAACGTGATCAATATCTATCAGAAAAAATAAGGAATGCTCCTGGTGGGAAAATAGTTGCCGTAGTTGGTGCTGGACATATACCTGGCATTAAAAAAGAAATATATAAAGATCATGATCTAAATTCATTGACCTATATTCCCAAGAGTGCTGCTTGGATAAAATTGATTTTATGGGCTATTCCTATTGCTATTATCTTAATTGTAATTTCTACCTTTAGAATATCTACCCCCAGTGGAATAAATCAAGTCTCACAGTGGCTAATCTGGAATGGCTCTTTAGCTGCTCTTGGAACTGTAATGGCTGCTGCACACCCTCTTTCTATTCTAACTGCCTTTTTGGCAGCACCTATTACCTCTTTGAATCCATTATTGGCAGCAGGTTGGTTTGCTGGTATCGTAGAAGCAATTATGAGAAAACCAAAGGTAGAAGATTTTGAAAACTTAGGAAATATTACCACCTTTGGTGATTTCTTTCGCAACCGGGTTACCAAAATACTTTTAGTTGTTGCTTTAGCCAACCTCGGCAGTTCGGTTGGTACTTTTATTGGCGGTGCTAAAGTAATTCAAATATTTATTGATACAGTATTTTCTTAGTCTCTCCTAAAACAATTTAATAGTAAAATCCCTTTAAACTACTTCGAGTCAGAGTATAGTAAAAATTTCTCCAACTAAACTAAAAGTATATAATAAAAAGATATTTTACACTATAAATAATATTGATATTAAATAATTAGTAATCCCGATAGATGAAACTTAAACAATAAAGGGGGATTTAATTCCCCTTTATTGTTTAAAAGATATTTTATTAAATTGTTTCAATCATTATTTCTTTTGCTTTTTCTTCCATCTTCTTAGGTAAGGTGACTTCCAATATTCCATTTTTATATTTTGCTTTAATTTTATCCTTATCTATTCCTACAGGTAAAAAATCCTTCTGGAAAACTTGCCATAGGCTCTTTCACAGCAGTAATAATCTTCCCTTTTCATATCTTTGTCCTGCTCAATCTCTTCTTGTACAGTAAGATTATTATCACTGAGAGAAATCTTTATGTCCTTTTGGTCAACTCCTGGAAGTTCAATTATAGCCACTAATTCATCTTTCTGGTTAACAAATCCATAGCTGGGGACCAGATTCTCCTCTCTTCCCATCTCCCCCTTCTCTACCTTTCTGTTCTTCCCATTAGGTCAAAAAAATCATTAAAAAAACTACGAATGAGTTGATCTCTTGGCCCCCAATGAATCAGATCCATAATTCAAACATCCTTGATATTATTCAAAACTTTTAATCAAAGTATTCCAGTAATATTTTCAAGGCGATCTTTATCATTTTTACTTCTTCATCAGAAAACCTTTTTTGTAGATTATACTCTAACTCCTTCTGATTTTGTCTAATCCTTTCCTTCACCTCTAATCCTTTTTCGGAAAGTGCGACTGCTACCGAACGCCGGTCATGAGTGCCTATTCTGCGAATGAAATATCCTTTCCTGACTAGATTATCGATAACCCGACTGCTACGCGAAGGTGATAATCCCATTACTTGGGACATCTCATAACAGGTCATTTCCCGTCCTATCTCCTGAGACATAATTCCCCGGTACTCAGCAATAGATAGATTACAGGTTACCCGCATATATTCCTGATCGAGTATTTTATTCATTTTCAAATTAGCAATAAGATTTAAAATGCTCTCAGTCATATGCCCTACCTTTAATGTTAATAACAATATATGCTATTAGCATATTTTAATCTATATTAATTATATATATTACCTAACCATATTGTCAAGTCTCTATATTACCTTTCCCAATATACACAAAATCTTCCCATTTCCTCTGATAAAAATCTAAATAAAATCATATTCATGATAGGTTAATCTCTGAGATATCCTATATAAAATTATATGAATATTATCCTCTTTCTTGGAATGAATCATTCTTTTCTTTTCCAGTATTTCCGAATAAGTTGATTGGTAGAGCTATCATGATATAATTCTGGTATAGTGGGATCCTTAAGTTCTCTTGCGATTTTAGCAGCCAATATCTTACCCAATTCTACTCCCCATTGATCAAAGGAATTAATTTTCCAGATTACTCCCTGGGTAAAGACAGTATGCTCATATAAAGCAATTAGTTTGCCTAAGTTAGCAGGTGTCAACTTATTTAACATTATTATACTGGAAGGACGATTTCCTTCAAAAGTTCGATAAGGAATTAGCTCTTTGCTCACTCCTTCTTCCCTTAACTTTTCCTCTACCTTACCGAAAGCCAGTGCCTCCGCCTGAGCATATACATTAGAAATAAGAAGTTCATGATGATTACCTATTTTATGTAATGGTGTTAAAAAAGTAATAAAATCACAGGGAATAAGTTTGGTTCCTTGGTGAATTAATTGATAGAAAGAATGCTGTCCTTTGGTACCAACCTCTCCCCAGTAAATTGGTCCAGTCTGATAAGAAACCTTTCTGCCTTCAATGTCAATATTTTTACCATTACTCTCCATAGTTAATTGTTGAAGATAAGCAGGAAAGAGTTTTAGATATTGCTCATAGGGAAGGACTGTGGTAGTTTGTGCTCCAAAGAAGTTATTATACCAGATACCTAATAGTGCCATGAGCACAGGTATGTTTCTTTCCAGGGGGGTGTGGTGAAAATGTTCATCCATCTGGTGAAAACCTTCCAGTAAGGAATAAAAATTCTCCGGACCAATGGCAATCATAGTTGAAAGACCAATTGCCGAACAAAGTGAGTATCGACCACCAACCCAATCCCAGAAGACAAACATATTTTCAGGTGCAATACCAAATTCTTGTACCTGGCGAATATTGGTGGAAACTGCTACAAAATGTTTACTTATTGCCTTACTATCTTTGAGGTGATTGAGAAGCCAGGTTCGAGCAGTATAGGCATTGGCCATTGTTTCAGTGGTAGCAAAGCTTTTGGAGGAGATAATAAATAGTGTTTCTTCCGGATCAAGGCTATTTACAGCCTCGGCAAAATCAGTTCCATCCACATTGGAGATAAAAGCGAAGTGTATATCACGTAAACTGTAATAACGTAAGGCTTCGTAAGCCATTTCCGGACCCAGATGAGACCCTCCAATTCCGATATTAAGCACATTTCTGATAGGCTTCCCGGTAAATCCTCTCCATTGCCCGCTACGAATCTGATTGGAAAAGTGTATCATTCTATCTAATACTTCATGAACCTTAACTACAACATCTTTACCATCAACCACAAGAGAATGTTCTCTGGGTGCACGTAAGGCTATATGTAAAACAGCTCTATTTTCCGTGACATTAATTCTTTCCCCCCGAAACATAGCCTCAATATAATCAGGCAAACCCGCTTGTTCTGCTAATTGCAACAGTAAATTTAAAGTTTTAGTGGTTATCCTGTGTTTGGAATAGTCAAAATATATTCCTGCATCCTCTAATACCATCTTTTCACCGCGTTGGGGATCCTCAACAAAGAGTTGTCGCAGATGTATTTTTTTTATCTTTTCATAGTGCTCTTCTAATAATTTCCAGGCGGTATAACTATTCACTATATTTCCTTCTTCCTTTTTCATAGCTATCCTCCAGATAAAAATTTCCTTATTGGTAAAAATATGCTCATTTTTTTGATCTATTATAATATTTCTTATTTTATTTTAACAATTATCCGGGACTTTAGCTATCTCACATGCAAATATTATTTCTAAACACATATCTTATTTAACTAAAAGCAGATTAAATTTTTTTAAGCAAAGAATTCCCCTTTTTTCTTCTCTTTAAAGAATAGCTTTTTCTATCAAATGCTATGGAAATAATATATAATTAAATAGAAACTAAATTTAAAAATAGGAGGGTATTTCATCATGTCAAAATTATTTAAAGTACAGGCAACCTGGTTAGGAGGAACTCAGGTTAATAGTGAAACGAGGGAATTTAAAATATTTATGGATAAACCAGAAGAAGAAAACGGTACAAATTTAGGACCTAAGCCAGCGGAGGTTTCGCTGCAGGCTTTGGGTAGCTGCCTTATCTTTGCTTATCTTTATGCCACAAATAAATTAAACATCACTATTGATGGCTTAAAAGTAAATATTGAAGGTGAAACAGTCCCTGGAGGTTGGCTTGATGAACAGAAAAATAAAAGACCCGGTTTTAAAAACGTTCAATACAATATCATAGTTAATACAAAACATTCTAACGAAGAAATAGAAAAAGTTCATAACCTGGCCTTAAGGGCTTCACCGATGTATGATAATTTCATCCATCCTATTAATGTTCAAGGTTCTTTTTCTATTCAATAATATAACAATATAACCCATATTAGTTTCACTGCTGATTCATAGAAAATTAAATTATATAATATTTTTCTACTGAGCTATTGACGGAAACATATGTTTGCTTTATAATGAAATTACCTGATATTGGCCAAAAATTTATGAGGAATACAGGTTATGATATTACAGAAAGAAACGCTTACCAAAAAACAGAAGACAGCTTTAGAACTTATTCGTATTAAGATACAACAGACTGGTTATCCGCCAACAGTTCGGGAATTATGCAAAGCTCTGGGGGTCCATTCCTCTGCCACTGCCTTTAAGTATTTAAAAATTCTAGAAAAGAAAGGCTATATTAAGAGGGAAAAAGAAAAAACAAGGGCTATAAAATTAATGCCCCAGACCCGTAATCTCCCTCTAGTCGGCAAAGTTGCTGCCGGCAATCCCCTACTAGCTTTACAGGAATACACGGAGGTAATTCCGGTACCAGAAGAACTGGCTGGTACAGAAGGGAGCTTTCTGGTTCGAGTGGAGGGAGACAGCATGCTCGGTGACCATATCCTGGATGGAGACTATGTGATAGTCCAGCCCCAGAATTATGCTGATAATGGAGACATTGTTATAGCCCTGCTCAACCAGGAAGAAGTAACTGTCAAAAGATTATACCAGAACAGAGATAAAATAACTCTAAAACCTTCTAACCCAGCATATCAGCCTATTATTACCAGGGATATAAAAATTTTAGGCAAGGTAATTGGGATTATCCGCAAGTATAACGGGAGGAAATAAAGAATATTATGCTTTACATAGGAACTTCCGGCTTTAGTTACCAGGACTGGATTGGGCCATTTTATCCAGAAAATATTAATAAAGGAGATATGCTAAATCTATATGCCCGCCAATTTAATGCAGTAGAAGTTAATTCCTCTTATTACCGAATTGTACCCGCAGCTGTTTTCTATCGTCTACAGCGTAAGGTTCCGGCTAATTTCAAATTCGCAGTAAAGGCAAATCAGGTTATGACTCATATCCGGGATAAAAATGATGCTGTATTTCAAGAATTTAAAGCTTCCTTACAACCAATTTTGGACAACAATAAACTGGGTTGTATCCTGGCCCAATTTCCCTACTCTTTTCATTATAACAGTACTAACCTTGGCTATCTCCTCTATGTAAAGGAAAAAATGAGCGATATTCCCCTGATTGTAGAATTTCGTAACAGCTACTGGGTAAAAGATCGGGTACTCGATTTTCTCAAAAAAAATGAAATAGGATTTTGCGCGGTAGATCAACCACCTTTAAAAGGATTAATCCCTCCAGTAGCAATAGCAACCTCTCAGCTGGGTTATATACGTTTTCACGGACGCAACAAAGAAAAATGGTGGCAACATGAACATGCTTACCAGCGTTACGATTATCTCTATAGCGAAGAAGAATTACAAGAGTGGTTGCCCAAAATTAAACAGATTGTTAATCAAACTACCGACCAGTATATCTTTATGAATAATCACTATAAAGGGAAGGCAACCAAAAATGCCTTAATACTGATGAAATTACTACGACAGGAAATAAAGACAATCAATACTACTATGAACGGAGATATTTGGGATATTTCAAAAGAATATTAATCAAAATTAATTATTTTTTTTCATAAAAGAGCGAACATATGTTTACTAAAGAACATTAAGAAAGGGAATAACTTATGAACTTTACCCATTTACACTTGCACTCTCAATACAGTTTACAGGACGGACTGGGTAGTGTTGACCAGATTATTGACCTGGCACAAAAATTAAAGATGAGAGCCCTGGCTCTTACTGATCATGATAGCCTGATTGGCACTATTGAATTCTATAAAAAAGCTCTTCAGGCAGGGATTCAGCCAATCCTTGGTTGTGAGATACGAATCAAAAGTGATTTTTTACCCAACCATTTAACTCACCTCATCCTTCTGATCGAAAATAATACTGGCTACCGCAATCTCTGTCAACTCGTCAGCCAGGCACACCTGTCCAACCCACAAAATATCCCAGCCATTGACCGTAACCTGCTTTCCCGCTATCGGGAAGGCCTCATTGTCCTATCCGGATGTCTCAAGGGAGAAATTCCACTGCTTATTACTCAAAAAGAATATCAAAAAGCAGAAAGAACTGCCCTCTGGTTTAAAAATATATTTAATTCAGAAAATTTTTACCTGGAGATATCATTTCACGGATTGGAAGAAGAAAGAGTTGTTAATCAATACCTTATCAATCTGGGAGAAAAACTCACTATCCCCCTGGTAGCTACCAATAACGTACACTATCCGACAAAAGAACAAGCTCCCTTTCAGAATATAGCCAATATCATTGCCAACCAGGGCACTCGGAAATGTTTTCACCATCCTCCCCTGCCCAATCACCAGTTTTATCTAAAATCAGGACAGGAAATGAAAGACCTTTTCTCTTTTATCCCCGAAGCACTAAAGAATACAGAAAAGATTGCCGAACAATGCCAGCTTAAACTGGAGCTTGGTAAAATCAGGCTACCTTCTTATCAGCCTCCTCAACCCTATTCTGCTTCAGAATATTTAGAAAAATTATGTCTGGAAGGTTTAAAAAAATACTATCCAGACCCCTCCAGTCAAGCTTTTTACCGTATGAAATATGAATTAGAAGTTATCAAACAGATGGATTTTGCCGGCTATTTTCTAATTGTTAGAGATATTGTAAGCTTTGCCAAACGAAACAACATCCCGGTCGGACCCGGTAAAGGCTCTGCAGCAGGCAGTCTGGTATCCTATCTGCTCAATATTACCGAGGTAGACCCTTTAAAATCTAAACTATTTTTTGAACGATTTCTCAATCCCCAACGCATTGATATGCCGGATATTGACATTGATTTCGGACAAATAGGTAGAGATAAGGTTATTGCTTATATTTTTCAGCGATTTGGATGCGAACAGGTAACCCATGTCTGCACCATTAACACCTATGCTGCGCGTTCTGCAGTAAGAGATGCCGGTAGGGCTCTGGGTTTTTCTTATCAGGAGCTGAATAAAATTGCTCGAATGATGCCTTTCTTCTCTTCGCCGGGAGTCATCAGAGCTTCCCTGAAGCACCTACCAGAATTAAAGCGGCTTCCTTACCAAAAAGAACCACTGCGTTCTCTATTTTCTTATGCCCAGTTCATGGAAGGAAAACCACGCCATCTTGCGGTTCATGCTTCTGCTCTAATTATTACCGATCAGCCACTGGCTAACCTGGTGCCATTGACACTCAGTCCGGAAGGAGAGATTATCAGCCAGTATGAAAAAGAGAGTATCAAGGAATTGGGTTTATTAAAGATTGATATACTGGGATCCAGAAGTTTAACGGTGATGCAAAAAACTCTACAAAGTCTTACCAAACATGATATCCATATTAATTTAAGACAAATACCTTTAGATGACCCCTTAACTTTTTACCATTTAAAAAAAGGAAAAACCCTTGGTGTTTTTCAAGTAGAAAGCTCAGGAATGTCTTCCCTGTTAAAACAGCTATCACCCTCTACTCTGGAAGATTTAATTGCCGCACTTTCTCTTTACCGTCCCGGTCCGCTGGACAGCGGAATGACCGAGCAATATTTAAAGAGAAAAAGTGGTCAGTCCCAGATTGAATATCCCCATGAACGTTTGCAGAACATATTGAAGGATACCTACGGCGTTATTCTTTACCAGGAACAGGTTATGCAGGTGGTTTCGGCTATTGCCGGATTAAACCCGGGTGAAGCTGATCTATTTCGCAGGGCAATCAGTTCACGTTCACCTGCTATTATGGAAGAGCAGCACCAGAATTTTTTGACCAAATCTTCCCAGCAGGGAATCAGTCCACATGAAGCCCAGAATATCTTTAACCTGATTGCCAAATTTGCCTATTATGGCTTTAATAAAGCTCATAGCACCTCTTATGCCCTGCTTTCTTATCTCAGCTGTTACCTTAAAGTGCATTACCCGGAACATTATTTAGCCGCACTGCTTACTTATGGTATGGGTTATTACGATCTGGATCGCTACATCCAGGAAGCACGACGTTTTCGAATTTCAATCCTACTGCCTGATATTAACAAGAGCCAAGCTGGCTTTTCTGTAGAAGGAAAGGCTATCCGGATCGGACTGATAAGGATAAAAGGCATGGGGATGAAACAGATAAATAGCATTTTGAGGATAAGAGAAACAGATGGTCCCTTTCTTTCTCTCTACGATTTTTGTGCCAGGACTGCTTCTTTAAGAACCACCAGAAATGTAATTGAAAATCTTATTAAAGTCGGTTCCTTTGATTTTACAGGATACCCTAGATCTGTATTGCTAAACCTGCTCCCACTCGTTATCCAGGAAACTAAAAAGGAGGAAAAGCAATGTCAAACCTTATAAAAGTTAAAACAAAAACCAGCCTTATTGATTCATTGCCTAAAAATTCTATTCCCGCTCACCATTTTTCTCCTGCCGAGCTTCTGAAGATAGAAAAAGAAATAATGGGTATCTATGCACATGCTCATCCCCTATCCCTCTATCGAGAAGAGTTAGCAAGCCAGAAGGGAAGGGGGCAAATTCTTATCCAGAGTCACCATATTGAGCAACTAAGAGCAGGACTACCTATTCTGATTGCTGGTCTCTTAATCCAGGTCCGGAGACAATTTACCAGACATCAGCAGGTAATGGCTTTCTTACTACTGGAAGACGAAACAGGCCTCTTTGAAGCTATTGCCTTCCCTGAAGTATTCCGGAATTATTTCTCCTTTTTGGTTAAAGAGGCGTTGTTGCTTATCAAAGGTAAGGTCGGTGATAAAAACGGCGAAGAAAAAATAATAATCCAGGAAATTAAAAATCTCCATTCCTGCCTGCAGATAAACATACCAGGAATAAACTTATGATATTTAAGAAAGGAATAAATACCATATGGCTATTGCTAAAAAACACTCTATTATTCATCTGGATTTAGACGCCTTCTTTGCTTCGGTAGAACAACGGGATAATCCTGTATATAGCCATAAACCACTTATTGTAGGTGGTATTTTTAAGAAAAATGGGGAATTATCCCGACGGGGAGTAGTCTGCTCTGCCTCCTATCAGGCTAGAAAATACGGTATTCGTGCCGGTATGCCTATCTGGGAAGCTCAACAAAAATGTCCCGGGGCAATTTTTACTCCAGCACGCGTTAATCGCTATCAGATTGCCTCTCAATACTTTTTCCGCATATGCAGTGCCTATACTCCTCTTGTTGAGCCAATAAGCATTGATGAAGCCTTCCTGGATGTTACCAGTTGTGAAACCCTGTTTGGTACAGTAGAGGAAATCGCCCACAGGATTAAAATAAAAATTAAAGAAGAACTGCATCTTCCAGTGTCAGCAGGAATTGCCTCTAATAAATTCCTGGCTAAAATAGCTACCAATCTGGGTAAACCGGACGGTTTTTTCATTCTGCCAGATGAAAAAGCAATGGACATTTTGTCTAATCTACCCATTTCCGAATTATGGGGTATAGGACAAAAAACAGCACAAAAACTCAATCGGGCAGGTATTTTTAAGATCAAGCAATTAATAATGATGCCGGATATTATCCTGCAGGGAATTTTAGGGGAGAATGGACCTAAAGTAAAACTACTGGCACAGGGTATCGACCATAGCCCGGTGGTGTGTTCCGAGGAAGTAAAATCAATCGGCAAAGAAATGACCTTCCCAGAAAATATAATAGACCGGGATAGACTAACAAAAATTCTCCTGGCACTGAGTCAATGTATCGGCTATACTGCCCGCAAAAGGGGATATTCAGGTAAAACTATTACCTTAAAAATACGCTTTGCTCCCTATAAAACTATCCAAAAATCCATCACTCTGGAGAGGACTACCAATCTTGATAATATAATCTTTCAAAAAGCTAGAGGACTCTTAGCTTCCATTAGTATCAAGCAACCGGGAATACGACTACTGGGCATCAAGCTCTCCTCACTTCAACAGGGAAATCAACCAAGGCAACTCAGTTTTCTGGATAATCAAGATTGGGAAGAAAAATGGGCTAAACTGATTTCTTCTGTAGATAAAATTCGTGAAAAACACGGCTCCTACTTAATCCAGCGCGCTACCCTCTTAAAAGAGAGAGAAAGTGTTATTACCAAAAATTATAGATGAATCATCTGAAATTGCGACCCTAAGACTGGATCCTTCCAGACTTCAATTCTTACTGGAAAAGTATCCTTTAAAATGGGAAGATGGGTAATTACCAGGATTTTATCAAAATCACTCTGAATAGCATTGATAGCTTGTATTAATTTCTGTAATCCCTCCTCGTCCTGGGTTCCAAATCCTTCATCAATAACCAGAGTCCTCAGGCGAGCTCCAGACCTATAGGTTAATAACTTAGAAAGGGCAATACGGATGGCAAAATCAATACGAAATGCCTCTCCCCCACTATAGAGTTCATAAGACCTGATACCTATTTCATCATGAATCTTGATGTCTAAGGTCTCTCTATTCTCTCCACTCTGTAATTCTCTTAATGGCTCCAGACTAATTGTAGTAGGTTCATCAGATAATCTGGCTAAAATAGCATTAGCTTCCTCTTCCAGTTCAGGTATAGCATTTTCTATAATCATAGAGGGGATACCATTCTTACCGAAGGCAATGGTCAATCTTTCATAAATATCTTTCTGATAAGAGAGTTTCTTTTCAGTTTCTTCAACCTCTTTTTGTTCCTGCTGATATTGATTGATTTTTAATAACTTTTCCTGACTGGCTCCTTTTTTTAAAAATAATTGGTCTTGTGCTTTTTGCAACTGAGCTAAATTTTCCTGTTCTATTATTATTTTCTTTTTTAAATGAGAAATTTTATCTATATTCCTTTTTAAGGATTCTTGATTTTCCTTTAATTTGTTAATGCTTCTTTCTTTAATCTCATATTGTCCATTTATTTCCATTTTTTCCTGTTTCAATTTGACCAGTAGTTTTTTTGCCTCTAACAATTTTCCCCTTTGTAGCGGAATTTCTTTCAGTATTTCTAATTTTTGGTTAATCTCAAGAAATCTTTTATCACTATAGTTTTGCTTACTAATCTCCTCTTCAATTTCAGATCGTCTTTTTCTCTCCTTCAGAGCAAAATGTTGTTCACTAATCTGTATTTGGAGAGTCTTTATAGCCTGAGCCAGTTCTTTAATTTGTTCGGAAGCTTTTTCTCCTTCTTTGGCCAATAAATTACAGGTATTAAGCCTATTTTGAATATTGTCTTTTCTGGTAAGTTCATCACGAACTCTTTTCCACTCTTGCTGTAAGACATTCTTTTTATCATTTAAGTTAGTAATATCTTTGCTTAATTCTCTTATTTCCAGTTCATTTTTTGTAATTTCCTTTTTTATAGTTAATATTATCTGTTCTTTTTTCTGCTTATCAAGAGGTGAGTGACATAAGGGACAGGAATCCTGGGTACCCTTTTTAAGCAAGGCTACCTTCTCCTGATTATTAGCAATTTCCTCTCCCAATCTTTTTACTTGGTTGTTTTTACCCTCTATAGTTACTTTTATTAAATTACCTTCCTGTTCAATCTGCTCTTTCTTTTCCTGTAAATCATGAAAATTTTTCATTTGTAACTCTAAGTTCTTAACTTCCTGTTTCATTGATTCCAAGGAGATTGCTTTTTCGCGAAGTTCATGATATTTTTCTTGTTTATGTTCTATTTGTAGTAAAAGGCGGCTTTTATAATTTTCAATGTGATTCTCTACTTCTCTTTTATCTTTCTCCAGTTGGCGATACTGTTGCATTAGCTCTAACATATCTTTGCTTTGCTGAGATAGATTTACATAAATATCATAAGCAGATAAAATATCCTTCTCTTGAGATAAGAGCAGTTTGTATTCCTTAATGATTTGTTCTATCCTTTCTTTTCTCTTTACCAATTCCTGCAACTCTCTTTGCTCGGTTATAATCCTGCTAGCCATTTCTTCTGCCTTTTGCTGGTCATGATGCAATCCATTGTATTGTTGTTCCAATTTTTGTAAAATATTTTTTTTATCTCTTATTATGGTCATCTGTTTTTGTTCATCTTGCTCTATTGCTTTAATTTCCTCTACCACAATATATTTCTGGGACACTTCCTTTTTTATTTGCTCCAATCTACTTCTTAAAGCAATAATCTCTTGCTCCAGCTCTCTTATATGCCTGCGAGCCAATACCGAGAGCTCTTCATAACGAGAAAGGCCTAACACTTCTGATAGAATTTGTTTCCGTTCACGAGCACTCTTGCGAGTGAATTCATCAACTCTTCCCTGTAAAATAAAAGCAGAATTAATAAAAGTATCATAATCCATTCTCAATAAACCATTAATTCTTTGTTGAGTTTGCCGAAGGGAAGAAGCAGATAAAGAAATAAATTCCTCCTTTTGTGAATCAAACACCATTAATTCTAATTCACTATGACTCCGATTTTTTACCAGAGAAAATTTTCTGATAATTCTATAACGCTCTCCTTCCAGATCAATGACCAGGTCAACCCACATCTGGTTTTCCCCTATTTTCAGCAAGCCTTTATCTGCTTTTTTTTCTTGCTGCGCCTTTCTACCCTCACCCCATAGAGCCCAGGTTAATGCATCCAGCAAGGCTGATTTCCCCTGGCCATTTCTACCTGAAAGACAGGCAATATTAAACTGGGTAAAATCCAGCGGAGGAACATCTCTCCCATAGCTTAAAAAGTTACATATTTGTAAAGTTACTGGGATCATTTGTTATCCTTTCCCAAAGATATATCTTTCTGGTATAATTCCTGTTCTAATATTTGAGTAAAGTAATTCAAATCTTTCTCCCATGGTTGCCAGTTTTGCAATTGAATGTACTCTTTCAAAGCAGAAGATAAATCCATTTCTTCAGAAAGCGAGCTTCTTCTTAATGACGACTTTTTCTGAATGTTTCTGTTAATACCTGTTACTAAAAAAGCTTCCTGCAGAATATCTTCAATCCTTTTAAAATCGATTCTTTGGTTCTGCTCTTCAGTAGCTTCATAATTTATTCGTACTATAGCATCTCTTAAATCGTACTTGCTAATTTCTGCTATAAAATCCTCGGTAGGATCCGAGCTATATTCAATTTTTACTTCAATAGTCAACATATTACGAACCGGTAGGGAAATAAATTCATAAGCTACTTTCCCCTGCTTATCAATACTACCTATGCAGAACCCTTTCTCATCTTTTTCTTCTCCAAAATTAATTCGATCCATACTACCACAATAAACAATAGGTGGATTGCCAGTTGTATTTAAATTCTGATAGCGATGAATATGTCCCAGGGCAATATAATCAAGGGGTGTGTTTTGAAAAAACTGCAATGGTATGACTGGTTCATTACCGATAGAGGCATAGTTTTCCGAACCAGAAAAAACTGCCTCAGCTACTGTCAGATGACCTGCTAATATTTTGGGGAATTGATTGTCCAGTTGATTTATCAGCTCATTTATCTTTTTTAAGAGGCATTTCTGTATCCTTTTATTAATTAAATTTAAACCACTATCCCTGTATTCCTCTTTCTGAAGATACTGATTTCTAGTTGGCCAGGGTATTCCTATGACCTGAATATTACCTTCTCCGGTTTGTAAACTAAGAAGGGTTGGTTCTGTAACCACATTAATATTTGCAAGATGTAAGGTATGAAAAATATCTAAAGAACTTGCCCTACCGAAAGTTAA
>JAQUNC010000015.1 GCA_028717805.1 Atribacterota bacterium | reverse complement strand
CTCCAGAACAATCTTTAATTTTTGACTGCTCTCCCATGTACGCCGTTTCATCTTAGAATAGACTCCTTTCTAATTATGAGCTTATTCTAACTTAAAATCATCCTTTTGTTAAAGGGGAGCAGTATAAAATTAACTACCATCTAAATAACGCTATGATATTATTTTAACATAAATAAACATCATAATCGTATAGAATAGGATTTTAAGAGTACTCTTATTTTCTTCGATTTACTCTTTTAACTATTTTTTCCCAGCAATATGGTATTTCAGGAAACTCTTTGGTTAAAAATAACAAACTTGCCCATTTTAAACTTTATGATTAAATAAAATGAATTATTCCTTTCCCAATTCAGTAATAATTTCATCTGTAAAGGTTTTTTCATTTATTAAATATCTCGTTATAGGATAACGATAGGTTGATAACATTAAATAAGAAGCAAATAATATTTTACCGAAAAATTTGACATCATATTATTTTTAATTATAATGTTTTTTGGTTATTTACAAATAAAAAAATTTGTAAGATAATATTAGTGGTCTATGGTATATAATAAATATCATAGATCTGTCTCCAGTGATATTTTTGTTAGAGCTTTTCGGTGCTTTTGACTTTGCTCTACTTTGCCTCTAAAGAAATGTTACTGAAGAAATAATAAATATAGTATTAAAGAAGGAGGTAAAGAGATGCAAGGTAATAAGCTGTATGTGGGAAATCTGAACTACGCCGTCAATGAAGATCAATTGAGGGAACTATTTGAAAATCATGGTACCGTGCAAAGTGTCAACATCATTGAAGGCAAAGGTTTTGGTTTTGTCGAAATGTCTACTAACGAAGAAGCAGAAGCAGCAAAGGAAGCTTTGAATGATCAGGAATTTCATGGACGTCCATTAAAAATCGATGAAGCTCGTCCCCGTAAACCTAGAAGAGATTTCAATTCTGGTCCCAGAAAACGCTTCTAATAATTAATAAAACCCTTTGGTATATACCAAAGGGTTTTTTATTTCCTCACTCTTTTCCCCAATAAATTTTAAAATAAAATTTTTTTAAAAACCTATTGACAAATCTATTTATTCCATTATAATTGTTAATAGAAATATATGCTATTAGCATATTATGTTGATAGCACTAATGTTAAAATTAAAAATGCTTATGGAGGTGTTATTATGGATCTAATTAGATGGGAACCAAGAAGAAGTTTAATGAAAAGTTTCTTTGAGGATTTCTTTGATATTATGGAAAGTCCTGGTAGAGGAAGAAGAAACTGGTCGGAAGGTGGTATGTGGGAACCAGCGATTGACTTAATCGACAAGAAAGATAAGTTAATTGCCAAAGTGGAACTACCGGGTGTGGAAAAGAAAGATGTCAAATTATCCCTAACTGACAATAGTTTAACTATTCAGGGTGAGATTAAGAAAGACGAGGAAATAAAGAAAGAAGATTATTATTATCGAGAAAGGGCTCACGGTAATTATACACGGACCATTTCTTTGCCAATTGAAGTTGACAAAGATAAGATAAGTGCTAAGTTTACAAATGGCATTCTAGAAATTACTTTGCCCAAGAAGCCTGAAGTTCAACCAAAAGAAATCACCATAGAAACAGATTAATACATACCACACTGGATAAAAATAGCTCCCTTTATGGGAGCTATTTTTATCCTTTTATCTTTCCAAATCCCAAACAGACTATCCACTTCTATATTAATTACTTCCATATACCATAATCATGAAATGAATGAGAAATCAAACCTACCAGGCAGCAACAGTACCATCAGCTCTAGGTTCAGTAGCTCCAAGCATAATCCCATTCTCATCTTTCCAGATAATCTGTCCTCTCCCAAATCCAATTGAATCTAAGCTAATCTCTATAATATGTCCCTTTTCACACAGTAACTCAATAATCTGTTGGGGGAAGTTCTTCTCTATCTTAATTTTCTTACCTTCTATCCATTGCCAGCGAGGTGCATCGAGAGCTGATTGTGGATTAAGATTAAAATCAATCATATTCATAATTATCTGAACGTGTCCCTGTGGTTGCATAAACCCTCCCATCACTCCAAAGGGACCTATAGCTTGACCATCTTTGCTTATAAATCCGGGAATAATCGTATGATAGGTCTTCTTCTCCGGTTTCAAATAATTAGCTTGAGAAGGATCTAAAGAAAAATTAGCACCTCTATTTTGTAAGGAAATGCCTGTATCGGGAATAACTATTCCTGAACCAAAGCCCATATAATTGCTCTGAATATAAGATACCATATTGCCCTCACAATCGGCAGTTGCCAGATAAACAGTATCACTGGTGAACGGTTTTACCAAGTAAGGATCAAGTACTTTATCAGTAATTAACTTTTTCCTCTGATGAGCATATTTAGAAGAAAGAAAGTCTTCAATTCTTATCTGCATTTCGGAAAAATCTGTAATATAATGTTGTCCATCTATAAAGGCCAGCTTCATTGCCTCAATCTGATGATGAAAGATATCCGGTTCTTCCCTGTTCGTAAAGTGAAATTTCCCCAATATATTTAAAGCCATCAGAGCCACCAAGCCCTGTCCATTGGGGGGAATTTCCCAGATATCATATCCCCTATAAGAAATACTAATTGGATTTTCCCACTGAGGGATAAAAGAAGCTAAATCCTCTTTGCTCAGATATCCATTATATTTACTGAAAAAAGTATCAATTTTCTCAGCAATTTCTCCACGGTAAAATGATTTAGCATTACTGTCGGCAATCTTTTGTATTGTTTCAGCCTGTGCTGGTAATCGCCATAATTCACCTGGTTCAGGAGTCCTATTTTCCGGTGCAAAAGCTTCGAACCAATAATGAAATACTTCATCTTTTATATAAGGCAAGTATTGCTGATATGATTTTTCCCATAAATAACTTACTAAAGAAGAAACAGGAAATCCATTATCAGCATATGCTATGGCAGGTGTAAGAACTTTAGAAAAAGGAAGGTTGCCAAATTTTCTGGAAAGCTCAGCCCATGCTGCTGGAACTCCGGGTACTGTTACCGGTATCAAGCCAAAAGCAGGAATATTATGATATCCTTCTTTCCTTAACAGTTCTGATGAGATAGATTTCGGTGCTGGACCACTGCAATTCAAACCATGAAGTTTATTTTGACTCCAAATGAGAGCAAATGCATCTCCTCCTATACCATTGGAAGTAGGTTCAACTACTGTAAGGCAAGCTGCTGTAGCTATAGCAGCATCAATAGCATTACCACCCTGTCTAAGTATTTCCAAGCCAGCCTGTGCAGCCAGGGGTTGAGAAGTAGCAACCATTCCATTTCTGGCAAAAACAACTCTCCTTTGAGAAGGGTATGGATAAGACTGGGAATCAAAAGGTCGCATGAACCACTCCTTAATATTAGTTTTTTCGATTTACTGTTCTTTTGACATTTCTCTTTTAATATAGGTAATTTAAGAAGCTAATAAGAAAACTTCAATAAATTACTATGATAAATAATTATATATTAATGAAGTCAAATAGTCCCCATAATTGGGCAGTCATTGCTAATATAGTAATAATCAGAAAAATTCTAATCCATCTATCACCCTTAGAAATGGCAACAATGCTCCCGAAATAAGCACCAATAGCACTACCAGCAGCCAGAGTTAATCCCAGTAAGAGATTAACTTGACTATTAATAGTAAATACAATTAGTGAAGATACGGTAAAAATAAATGTTATAAAAATTTTTAAGCAATTCACCTTTACTAAAGACATACCAGTGATAAGGGTCAGAACTACAATAATAATAAAGCCTACACCAGCTTGTATAAAACCACCATAAAAACCGACTCCGAAAAAAGCTAATATAGCAATAACTAGTCTAAGATTGCTCCAATTTTCACCTTCAATTTTTTGAATAAATCTTTTTTCAGGACGTGTCAATATTATAATTAACACAAAAATCATTACCATACCGAGTATCTTTTCAAACAATTCTCCAGAAATGGAAATAGCTGTTTTTGCACCTAATATTGACCCGAGAATTGCTGGTAAACCTAAAATAATACTAATCTTGGGATAAAAATATCCCTTACTGCGAAAACTACCAATTCCCACAATCCCTTGAATAAATATGGCAATACGGTTTGTCCCATTAGCTTCTGCTGCTGGTAATCCTAAAAAAATTAGCATAGGCATGGTGAGCAACGACCCGCCTCCCCCCAAGGTATTAATAAATCCAGCTATTATACCAGTAATTAAAATTAGACCAATTTGCCATAAATTCATATCATTATCCTCAGTTTAAATAATGCTTTGGTGTAATATACATTACTACAATTATTTATATCTTAACTGTTTCACTTCTATTTATTTTTATAGGAAAATATTTCTTATTTATTATTTAAAATATTCAAATAAAAATAAGTTGGAATAAAGCAGAGTTTCTATAGTAGAAGTAGATACTCTTTTATTTATTCCAACTATCGATTTCTTAATTTTTTAAATTATAAATAATAAGATTATAGAATCAAGCTATTTTAGAGCCATATAAACTTTAGAACAAAAAGGATGCCCAAGATATAAACCAGACTGTGCACTTCTTTCCCTCTCCCACTTAACAGCTTAATCAAAGGATAAGTAATAAAACCAAGGGCTATCCCATTAGCAATTGAATAGGTCATGGGAATGGTAATTAAGCATACGAAAGCTGGCAACGCTTCTGAAAAATCTTCCCATTTAATATTCAAGATATTACCAATCATCATAGTACCCACAACAATTAAAGCAGGAGCAGTAGCTGCTCCTGGCACAATTCCTACCAGAGGTTTTAAAAAAAGAGATAATAAAAATAGAATTGCTACTACAATGCCGGTTAAGCCAGTTCTTCCTCCTTCAGAAACACCAGATGCTGATTCAATATAAGTAGTTACAGTGCTGGTACCAAAAATAGCGCCTCCAGCTGTTCCAATGGCATCTGCTAATAAAGCCTGGCTTGCTTTTGGTAAATTACCATCTTTATCCAGATATCCCGCCTGAGCACTTACCCCTACCAGAGTCCCGGCAGTATCAAATAAATCTACAAATAAGAAGGAGAAAATAACTGCTATCAAAGAAAAATCCAAAGCTCCCCTAATATCCATTTTTAATAATACCTCATTCCAGTCACTAAACTGGGGTGCTGCAACTAAGCCTTGAAAGGGTGGGGTAACATTCAATCCAGGAAGATAGCCTATAATAGTGGCACCTAAAATTCCCCAAAGCATTGAACCTTTGATTTTTAAAGTATGCAAAACTCCCATAATCACTAAACCAGAAATAGCAACTATCCCTGGACCACTAATTATATCACCAAGTGCCACCAGTGTCGCATCATCTTTTATAACCAGGCCAGCATTCTGTAAACCAATAAAAGCAATGAAAAGTCCAATACCTGCACTGATAGAAGATTTTAATCCCATTGGTATACAATTAATAATTATCTCTCTAATGGGGGTAACACTAAGAATAATAAATAAAATCCCCTCCAGGAAAACAATACCCAGAGCAATCTGCCAGCTGACTCCCATACCAATCACGACTGAATAAGCAAAAAAGGCATTTAAGCCCATGCCAGAGGCTAGAGCAAAAGGATAATTGGTTAATAAAGCCATACATACTGTTCCCAGAATGATACCCATAATGGTAGCAATAAAGACACCATTCCAGGGCATACCTGCATCACTAAGAATAGATGGGTTGACAAAAATGATGTAAGCCATAGTCATAAAAGTTGTAAATCCGGCAATAACTTCTGTTTTTACATTAGTGCCATTTTTAGAAAGCTGAAATTGTTTCTCTAAAAATTCCTGCATTTTCTACTCCTTTTCTAATATCTTTTAATATTTCATAATAATGTATATTATATAATATTCTTATATTAGTATTTCAATAAAAAATTATCAACACTTTATTAAAATATTTGCTTATTAAAAAATCTCTTTAATAAATATGCTATGCTAATAAGTAAGAAAAATATTGGTTTGCTTACCAGTTCTCCATTAAAAAGTTATAATGAACTAACAAAGGTTTTATTTTACCATAGATCCCTTATTGATAAACATTGATGCTTAAACAAAAAGATCATTTTTATAAGCTTCTAGAACAATCTATAAAATGTTTCTTACTATGGTAGAATAATCATAAAACATAGAAAATTTTTACCCCTGGAGGTGTTTTGTGCTATGAGCTTTCTATCTATTAGAAAAATGTTTAGTAAAAGAAACAATCATTCTGATGAATTAATATGGATCTTTACTCAATGTGACCAATGTGGTGAAAAATTCAGGACAGTAATTCAAAAAAAACATGAACTTACTCCAACCTATCAAGAAGAAGGTCCTGCCTTTCTTTTCAGAAAAGAATTAATAGGTGCATCATGTCCTAACAAAATCGGCTTAACCATTAAATTTGATAAAAATTATAACCATCTATCAGAAGACATTACTGGTGGACGCTTTATCTCTAAACAAGAATATGATATGAATCGTAATTGAATAATTATATAATCTAATCTTCTACTATAAGAATGAGTATTCATAAATAATGGTGGCAATAAAAGTCTTTTTTTCAAAAAACTATTGCTATAATGAGTTCCTCAATAGATTACCTTTAGTTCTGTCTCTATTAATGAATTTTAATTACTATATTGAATAGGCTATTTAAAATAATATATTAACTCGTATGTTAATTATAAATTATGATATTATAGATTGCATATAGACTGAACAGAATTACATATTTAAGAAGAGCCTCTGTTCAGCCTATATGCTATAAATATAATTTTAAAAAATATTTCTTTGCTTTCTGTCACTATCTCTGTTTGATTTATAAAACAAAAATTATCTACATTAGTAAGTACCGTATAATATTGCACCTTGCTCCAGGAGTATTTTCTGTAACTCAGAAACATCTTTTTCTAGATTTCTTGGTGAAATACTATATTTTGCACATAACGCTGCTGCAACTCCCGCTGCCTGTCCAGTTACCATGGTCTGTTGTAAAAATCGATGATAGGCATCCCTATCAGTTGAAATAGCCTTACCAGCAATCAACAGATTTTCAACTTTTTTCGGCACTAAACATCTATAAGGAATGTCGTGTGAACCGCCATCTTTAGGGCGATAGCGAATGTCAGTTGTTATTGTATCTGTAGTAGCAACATGATGTCCTCCAGCTGCAAAACCACTCTTACCAATAACATCTGGGAATTTCTTAGCATCGCCAACATCTTCACTTGTTAAATAATAATCACCCATGATTCTTCTGCCTTCGCGAATTCTGAGCTCAGGGCAAATTCTAGTAATATACATATTTTGGAAACCAGGAACATATTTTTTGAAACATTTGAAAGCCATCTGGATTTGTTTTCTGCACTCAACTTCACAATAGGTGAGATCCCATGCATCATCGGGAGAACGTCCGGCAACTTGTGATGAATGCTGGAAATGGGCTAATATTTTTCTATTCTGATCATCCCCCTTAGGCATTATGAAGAAACCCATACCTGTGGTTTCAGGCCATTCTCCTTTGGCAAGGACATTCTTTAAGATTGAGAAGAAGCCTCTCATCTCTCCCAAGTCTATGATGTTATTTGCTTTACTAAGAATCTCATACATCTCATCTTTTGTTCTACCAATGACATTTTCAACACCATAAAACTCTCTTGGATTTGCTCTAACATAAGCTAAAAATTCATCCCAATCAATTCCATCACATGTGAAAGCTAAGGTATGTGGTTGTATCTCTTCTCTGGGAACCATCTCCCAAGGCGCTCCCGCTCTAGAAGCAATATAACCTTCACCAGTACAATCAATAACTATTTTGCCCATGATTTCCACTCTACCATTAGCGTTTTCAACAACTACTCCGGTAACTTTATTCTCTTCTTTTATTACATCTACAACTAAGGAATGTAGTAATAAGGTTACTCCATTTTCCTCCATCATATTAAATATTAAAAGTCCCCACCAATCAGGATCAACATAAGAAAAAGTATATCCAGATCCCTCTCTATATTTACTATGATTATGGGGTAGGGCATGTCCTTCTTTAAGTAATCTATTGTGTGTCTCTTCCACAATGCCGGCAATAATCTGCTCACCTCGCTGATTGAATAACCAAGCATATGAAAATCCTGGTGGTCCAGAAACATTCATTTGACCACCTAAAGCTCCAAGCCTCTCTATTAAAAGGGTTTTAGCTCCGGCTCTTGCTGAAGAAATTGCAGCGGCTGCTCCTGAAGTCCCACCTCCACAAATAATAACATCAAATCCTTTTTCGTACTTCATTGCTATTTCCTCCTTCTGATTAATTTAATTCATTAATATACATTGTCATCAAATATTTTAAAAAAATAGGGTCCATAAATAGGAAAAGGGCATAAATAGTATAATCGCCGGTATCATATTGGCAACGGGTAGTTTTTTAACTTCCATCATGCGTAATCCGATGAACATAGTAAGAATGCCACCACCAGCGGCAAAATCTGCAGTCATAACATCGCTAATGTTTGGTAAAATTATTGTAGCGAGATAAAATAAGGTCATTCCCACAACTAAAGTAGGAATACTGATGAACATAACTAAGTATCCTATAGAAGTGGCAAATATTATGGCAGTAAAAAAATCAAGAATAGATTTAACCATTAAAAGAGTTGTGTCACCTGTCATACCTTCATAAAGAGAGCCCAAGATAATGCCATTACCAGCACTAAATAACACTAACAATGTAACAAAACGTGCTATTAGTTCTTCGTCTACTTTCTTGCTCCCTTTTTGTAGTTTTGTTTGTAGTCGCATCGAAAAGTTTGTTAGCTTATCTTCAATATTCAGACTCTGTCCAATAATTGTGCCAATGATCAATGCCAAGATAACAGGTGGAAGATTGACCACCTTCACAATAAAGGTGATACCGAGAGCTAACCCACAACCTCCGAATATTGAAGGCAGTAAGACCTTAATCTTGTCAGGAATCCAGCGATAATTTATAGCACCAATTAATCCTCCTAAAAATATAGCAAAAAAATTTGTTATTACTCCTATCGGAACATTCATGTTATTTTATCCCTTTCTAAAATTTTCTGTGAATATTTTTGGTTTGGTAAATTTGGGACTAAATCAATTTGTTATATACAAAATTTCTGATGTTTTCCTTAAAATACATATTAATTGAATAATAATTTTTTAACTAATCCAATAAACTAGGTAACCACAAAACCAATTGAGGAAATAACATTACAAGAATCAAAGTGATTATCATAGCAGGCAAATATTTTAAAGCTTCTCTCGTAACATCCCTCACTGGTACATTACCAACATCGGAAACAACAAAAAGACATAATCCAAAAGGAGGAGTTATAGCACCAATTATTATTCCAATAATTAAAACCAATGCAAAATGTATCGGGTCGATACCTAATGGTGTCACCGCGGGGATCATAATCGGTGTTATTAACAATGTTGCTGATGCTGTATCCAAAAAACAACCAACAATTACAAATATCAGACCACAAATCAAGAACATAATTGGAATGCTACCACCTGAGAGCATACTTAGTAAGCCTCTTAAGGCTTGGGGAAGACCTTCAATAGTAACAATCCAAGCAAAGAAACTGGCAACAGACATAATGAGCATAAAAACCCCTGCAGTTCTAACTGTTTCTTCAAGAGTCCTCCATAATGTTTTCCATGTTAGCCTTCTGTAACATATTCCGAGAAATATTGCCCACCATACTGCCAGTACTGCAGCCTCAGTTGGTGTACAAATACCGCCCATTATTGATCCTATAATAACAACAAATGTCATCAATGGTGGTATTGCTGCCGGGATTGTTTTAATTGCTTCCTTCCAGGGTATTCTAGTTCTTGGCCAACTTTTCCCTTCTGCAGTAAAGGTTGCACGAAACAAAATCAATAGCATTAACGATCCAGCCATAATAATACCAGGAATGATTCCGCCAATGAACAGTGAAGCCACTGAAATTTGAGCAATAGAGCCTACCAAAACCATAATTTGACTAGGAGGTATAATTGGACCTAAAATACTTGAAGCAGCTGTGATTCCTGCAGAAAAATCAGGTTTATACCCAGCTTTCTTCATCATGGTCATTTCTACAAGGCCTAAGCCTCCTGCGTCCGCAACTGCATTACCGGACATTGATGCAAAGAGCATGCTGGCAAAGGCATTGGCATGGGCAAGACCACCCCGGAATCTTCCTACCATTGCTATAGAAAACCGAAATAATCGGTCAGTAACTCCCGAGGTGTTCATTAAGCGTCCTACAAACAAGAAGCCAGGCATTGCAATTATTGTAAAAGAAAGTAATTGGCTCATCATATTTTGAGAAGCTATCGTAATTGATATATGCGGATTCATTGTTAACCATACTAATGATGGAAAACCAAGAGAAAAAACCACAGGCACCCCTAAAAAAAGTAAAGATAAAAAAATACCAAAAACAATAAATATGTTTTCCAACAATAAACAACTCCCTTCTCAATTAATCCTTTTCATCTTCAATAACAGACTGTTTTGAATCCTGTAAGAACAGGTTAATTTTATCTTTGGCGTCATTCATCTCTATCAATTCCTCTTTGATAGCCATTTCTTCTTCCTTTCGGTTTACATCCGCTTGGACATTGTAACCAGGGAAGATATCGTTAAGAATATCTACTAGTATCGCAAAAATCATAAATATTGACATGGAAAAAAGAGGCATGTAATAAATTTGCCTCGGCAATCCCAATGCTGCACTCTTATAAACAGATGGGGTGGTTAACATTTTGTATGAACTTAGACAAATCATTGCAAATACACTAATTGCAATAAATCTACTTAAAAACAACATTATTGTTTGTATTTTTTGTGGTACTCTTTTAATTAAAAAATCAGCTACAATATGCTTTTTTGCCACTGTTACTATAGCAGCACTTATATATCCAAGACAGACCATTAAAAAAGTAGCAAGTTCTTCTGTCCAAGTAAATGGTTTACTAAATACATATCGACTAACTATACCGAGGGTTATAGTAAGCAATATTGCTATTAGGGTAATGTTTCCTAAGAATTTTAGTATTTTTGTTATATAGAAGACTGTGTAATTCAACAATCTCAATTTAAAATTCCCCCTTATTAATAAAAAACTTGAAATTCATATTCATAGTATGGTCTAATTAGGTTGGCTTATCCTGTAGGCAATCCTTCCTACCTATTTTTCCAATCCAAGCGCATTAAAAAATTTCTCAGACAATCCTGCACTAAATGTTCCATCTTCCTCATATTGTTCAATCAGTTTGGTGGTAGCTGCTCTAAATTTTGGTATCTCTTCCTCAGGAAGATTAATGAGCTCTATACCATGCTTAACCATCTCGTCAACATAGCTATCTAACTCTTCCCTTACAGTTTCTGCATACCAATCTCCAACCTCTTTACATGTTTTGGATAATATTTCTTGTTGAGCTTGTGTCAGAGACTGAAATTTATTTTCATTCATCCATACTGAGAAATTTACATAACCAAGCTCATACATTAAAAGATATTTGGAGACCTGATAAAAATTCATCTTATATACTGCATCTCGTGTAGCTATAGTCGCATCAATAATACCTTGTTGCAATGCTAAATACACTTCATTATAGGCAACCGCCGTGGGGTTTGTACCAATTGATTCCAAAGCAGCCAGTGTAAATTTTGAAGGAAGAGCTCGAATTTTTAATCCTTGAAAATCCTCATAGGTGTTAAGAGGAACATTCGATGCAATTACTACAGGTGGACGCATCCAGTTGCTGGCAAGAGTCCTTAATCCAGTATTTGCTAAAAATACATCTTCCCAAGATTTATAAAGATCGCTATTAATAAATTTCAAAGCATGCTCCATACTTGGAATCTGGAAATACATGCTAGCTATATTGCGATCAGGAACACCAAAATCAGCCATGTAATTAGAACCTTCTGTAAAAATATCAATACTACCAGCTATTACCATTTCCATTTGAGTAACAGCAGTTCCAAGCTGAGAAGCGGGGAAAGTATTTATTATAAGAGACCCACCACTTCTTTCTTTTATTAATTCGGCAACCCTTTCCATTCCCTTTGTAGATAAGTCTTCTGCAGCTGCTGTATTACCCCATGAAAGGGTGACTTTTGGATCCTTTGATGCGTCAGGGAAATTTAAAGAAGATGTTCCAGCAGCAAATCCAAAATTAACAGCAAAACTGATAATCACTAATATTATTGGAATAAACCTGCTTTTCATAATAAATGCCTCCTATTTAATATTTTTTAAGGAATCATACTAAAAAGTTTTTCAAACAAGGGGGAAATTTTCATAATATTCTTTATTATCAATGTACAATCTTTTGGTTCTCTTTAAACTATAAATTCTTTAATACTCTTTGCAATATTCCCATTAGGCAATGTCACCGGTTCAATAATGCCTTCGCTGTGCAAAGCCCATGGTATGAGAACAGCGGAATGGCCTCCTCTGCCTCCGGCTACCACTACTTGAATATCTTCAGCGTTTCTAGTCACTGGTATCTCTTCTAAATATTCAAAACCAGCTGGTCGGACAGGGACCAAACCTCTGTTAATCACCTGTTCTTTTGGCCAATGTACGGTCTGGTGAATATAATTCTTAATGACTTCCTTGTTCCATCCGTCTTTTTCAAATATCTTCGCATGATCGGGTGTAAGGCAGACTACTAAAGGACCAGTACAATAACAATTATTACTTCCCAACGTCGTTGCACAATCAATGATGCTCTTTATTAAGTCCTCTGCTGTGTTTGTTAAAAATTCGATGATCGTATGTTGTCCTTCCGCCTTTAAAACATAGACAACAGTGGTTTCAGCATCGTAATGGTCTTGATTAATAGTCGTCCATGAAGTTAATGTGGGATCCTCTCCAAAGCAGTAAGTATATTCTGCTTGAGAAGAGAGACAGGCTAAATCGGCTATGCCTGGAACAGACCGACATACATTAATCAGTACAAGATTTACAGCTCTGCCAATAGTAGCATTGGCTCTAAAGCCCGGGCCCAAACAGCCCTGGCCTCCATGAATATGCAATTCCTGTGCTATTGGTCCACTGACTAGAACTAAATTTCCACCAGGATGAGAAGTAGTCACTGATTGTGTAAAATTATATTTTTGATTGGCCATACATCTAAATGCAGTAATTAGTATAGGCATATATTCAGGTTTGCATCCTGCCATCACTGCTGCTACAGCAATATCCTTCACCGTAATGTCTTTCCCGGACGGGCCTATTTTTTGAGCCAGGACTTCACCCTTTTTAAAAGGACAATAACTCATCATGTTGGATAATCTTTCCTCAGTAGGAGGAATGATAGGTAAGCCATCCGTGATATGCAATGAATCAAAAAGATCCATCGTTTCCTCCATGAATAGTCCTGGTTCTATAACATTATCTTTTACCTCTCTCATTACCTCTAATTTTAGAACACCATCAGAGGGAGTTTGATCCAATTTAGTTGGTATCTCAGCGCACTTCTCAATCTGATCAGGTGGTAAAGTAATAGAATCAATGATAAAGTTCATTTTATTTAAAATTTCTTTTCGAATTTCTTCTTTGGTACTGGCTTGATAGATGTCAATGGGACATAAACACAGATGACCAGCCCTTAAGGAAGCTACGCTTTCTACCAATCCGGCACCAGGAGGTGCAGTGATATAGACGGATGGAATGCCAACTTTTTCTAGCTGGATCGTCAGGATGGTCGTGGCAGAGCTGGTTCCCATGTCTCCCAAGACAACAACAGCTGCCTTAAAATCTTGTTCTGCAAAGCCTTTGGCTTGCTTATAAAAATCGTCTGTTCCTTTACCACGGACTGTTTCCTTTATTTCAACAATATTGGACAGGCCCATCTTTTTAAACTCTTCTTTGAGAGTAGTAAAGATCTCGTAATATTCGGCAAAATCCAGTTTTGTGTTGTTGTAGAAGAGTATCTTTTCCTTTTTTAATTCTTCAAGTCGCAAACGTTTAGCCAGCTCTATTTTTCCCCGTTTCACTTGACCTCTTGGATCAATCAGATCTTTGGATTTGAGATTAATCAATTATGTATACCTCCATCTATCTACTTTATATGTTACTTTTAATTTTATTTAATTTTATTTCACACTGTCAATTCCGTTTTGGAATTGCAGTAATTCCGTTTAAGATACAAACTCTAATACCCCTTTATATTACATATATTACAATTAAAATATTAGAACAGTATGTACTGATCCATATGGGCTGCCAAATACAATCTATTTATATATTGTTGGAAATAATGATAAATTTGTGTATAATAAAACACATAACAAATTATATCTGTACATTAAATCTGACTATTTATAAAATCACAAAATATTTGGTCTAAACCCCGACGAAAATGAACCCAAATTAAATTATTTTAGAATAAACTATTGTATTGGTGTTATATTCTATAATCAAATAAACAATTAGCAGGTGTTTGTTAGCGTATGAAAATAGAATACTTATTATGTTTCGAAGCAATAAAGAAATATGGCAATTTTTCTGAAGCTTCCGAAAACTTGTATATTTCTCAATCAGGTCTGTCAAAACAATTGAAGGCATTTGAAAATGAATTGGGTGTAAAACTATTTGAACGTAATCGTTCACCAATTAAATTAACACCTATTGGTGAACGTATTTCTGTGTATGTCAATCATATCCTAAATGTATATGACACGATGATATTAGAAACAAAGGAACATATCAAAATCGAAAGAAAAAAAATGAGAATTGCCTCCTTTTATGAAATGTCCCAATATGGAATTGCTGATTTATTAGTGGCCTTTGAGCACAATAAACCTAATTTTTATATTGAATCCAGAGAGTGTAGTCATATAGAAATGCTTGATCTGCTTGATAATCGTAAAACTGATCTTGTCATTGGTTACCGTGAATTTTGGCCACAAAACATTAATTATTATTCAATACTGCTAAAAAAAGATGATTTAGTATTAGTCGTTCATGATAGCCATCCACTAGCAATTAATGAATCAATTTCTATAAAAGCTGTCAAAGAAGAAAGGTTTTGTTTCCCAAGAGAAGATAGCGCTTTATTTAGGCTTTTTTACAATACATGTGTTATAAATGGCTTTGTGCCCAAGCTTACCCTATCAGACGTACGTCTGGGAACTATAAAAAGATATATCCTAGCCGGTATGCGTGTGACCTTGCAAACACGGATTAGAGCAACTAATTTTTTTTATGAGAAAGAATTTCACTTAATTAATATAAAAGAAACACCACTGTTAACATTAACCATTTTAACAAATAAAGATTCATTACCCAAAATAGGTCAACAGTTTATACAATTTGCAAAGAAATACTATAAACAAAAAACTAAGAAATAGACAGGTTGGTGATTCAATAAAAATTCTAGTAGATTATGATGATTATTACTAATGTTATTATTTCTTTTTCATAAAAGTCATGGTTAAGTTACTTAAGTTAGTTTCTACACTTTTATTACGGTTCCCACATTACAGAAAAAGAAGCGTTTCCCAAATTCCTGGAGTAAGCGCATAGAGGTTTCCAATCCAGTGCAATGAGAAGTGCCTATTCTTTCTATATCAAACTTTTTTAGGGCTTCTATGCTCTTAGCTTTACTTTTCTCACTGAGCGGACCAAGATGGGTTCCTCCAAAAATAGTATGAATATGTTTCTGGCCGGTTTTTTCTATAATATAGTTTATAATATTAATAATCCCTGAATGTGAACAACCCAATACGATAACCAACCCCTTTTTAGTATTCATTATTAATGTTTGATCATCAATAACTATATCTTGAAGATAACCTTGCTCATTTTTCAACAGTAAATCAGGATCGCCTTTCTCAAAAGACGTCCTGCGGGGGATTTCTCCACTTAACATCAATCCTGGGGCAATCTCTATAAAACTGGTATTGAAGATAAACTCTGCTCCTTTGCTTTCTAGAACTTCACGACGATAAGGAATGCCAATATTGCGTTCCACACCATTTCGAATATTAAAACTATTCTTAAAAAGTGCTGGATGGGAATAGACTTTTACTTTCCTGGCATAATCTAGTACTCGCAACAGTCCACCGGTATGATCATGATGGTGATGGCTGATAATAATACCCTGCAGATTGGATAAATCTTTATGGAAATGGTGCGCATTATTAATGATGCCTATCCCCTGGCCAGTGTCAAAAAGAAAATTACCATACTTTGTTTCAATATATGCTGACCACCCATGCTCGGCAATAACACCGCTATTAAAATATATACAATTCTCACAAAGCACTGTTGCTTTGATTTCCATGATTACCTCCTTAATAAAGTGTCTTTATTTTACTCCAAATTTAACCATATCCTAAAATTTTTAACTTTTTTCATCAACATCGGATTTCTTAATTACAAAAAGTCCTCCCAAACCTAGCACCACATTACAGGCACTTCCATAAATCGCTAGAAGGTAATTTTTATATAATTAAACATAGCAAAAATTCTTGGCACTTAATCACTTATATATAGTATAATATCATAAGTAGATAAAGAAAAATTATCTATTTCATTTCATTTAAGATAAGAATGGTATAAATTATGAAAGTTGTTGACCTGAGTCATTTAATGTGTTCCAATATGCCAGTTTATTCCCAAGCTGGATCACCTTCCTTTCAAATTACCCATATATTGGAGAGGGATGGCTTCAGAGAAACAAAATATATTATATATTCACATACCGGTACTCATATTGATGCACCTGCACATATGATTAATTCTGGTCCTAATCTAGACAACCTAGATATTAATCACTTTTTTGGAAAGGCAACTATGCTGGATTTTTGTCATCATAAATACCTATATATATCCATTCAAGACTTATTCCCTTACCAGGAAAAAATAAGTAAGGTTGATTTTGTAATTCTTAAAACTGGATGGAGTCAACACTGGGGAAAGAATCAATATTATACAAGCTATCCCCATCTAAATGAAAAAAGTGCAGAATGGCTAACCAGATTTAATTTAAAAGGCATAGGTGTTGATGCTATCTCCATCGACCAATCTGAATCAATTGATTTTGCTGTTCATAAAATATTACTGTCCCAAAAAACGATTATCATTGAAAACCTAACTAATCTGGATGCTATTGAAAATGAATATTTTTTGTTCTGTGTTTTCCCCTTAAAGATAAAAAATGCAGATGGTTCCCCGGTAAGGGCTGTTGCTCTTGAAAATTCATGTAAATAAATTATAGTCATCTTCATTCTTACAAGAATTATTTTCCTAAAATTTTTACTTGTTTTGTTGATATTCCCTTGATATAATTTTAATTTAGTTATACTTTGTTAAAATTTTTTTTATTTTTTTTATTTATATGAATAAATGTTCATAAAAATTTGAGGTAGGATTTGAATTTTTCTATTTGTCATAACATAACTGACAATATCAATAAGGTCATAGTCGGAAAAAATAAAGCAATTGAATTAACGCTAACAACTCTGTTAGCGGAGGGACATCTTTTGTTGGAAGATGTACCGGGAGTTGGAAAAACTCTTCTGGCTAGATCTCTGGCTAGAAGTATTGGTGGTACCTTTCGTCGTATTCAATTTACTCCTGATTTGCTTCCTTCAGATATAACTGGCTTTAATATTTATAATCAAAAAGAAGGTAAGTTTGTTTTCCAAGCAGGTCCGGTAATGTCTAATATTGTGCTAGCTGATGAAATCAATAGAACCATTCCTAGAACACAATCCAGTTTATTGGAAAGTATGCAGGAGAGACAAGTTACAATTGATGGAATAACTATGGATCTACCAGTACCATTTTTTGTTATTGGAACTCAAAATCCCATTGAATTGGAAGGAACATTTCCTCTCCCTGAAGCACAATTAGATAGGTTCCTTATGCGTATTAAACTGGATTATCCCTCCCATATAGAAGAAATGTTAATCTTAGAACGTTTTCAGAAAGTTGACCCCTTAGAGAAACTGGAGTCCGTAACTACTCCTGAAGAGATATTACACTTACAAAAAGAAAGGGCAAAGGTCCATATTTCTAAAGAAATTAACCACTATATTGTGACTCTGACTAATGCTACTAGGAATTCTTCTCAAATTCGTTTTGGCGCTAGTCCCAGAGCTTCTCTACACCTGATGCGAGCAGCTCAAGCTTTAGCAGCTTTAAGAGGCAGAGATTTTGTCTTACCTGATGATATAAAAGAGCTTTTTACTCCAGTATTGGCACATCGTGTTGTTATGGAAACAAAGGAAAGGTTAAAAAATACTTCCCCTCAAAAATTACTGCAAGAAATATTAGAACAGACAGAAATACCAACAATGGAAATAAGTAAATGAATAATGTAAATTATGATCGTCCACTCACCTCTATTTTTACTGACGGTTTTTTCCGATTCCTGTTACTGATATTATTATTCATTGCATTACTCTTGGTACAAAAAAATCTCATCTTAATCTCCATATTACTCTTGACCATGTTTTATGCTTGTAAACTATGGAGTTATGTTAGTATAAAGAATATTCATTACTCTTTTGATGCTGAGACGAAAAAGGGATTCCCTGGCGAAATTATTTCCTTACAGGCACAAATCTACAACAACAAAATACTGCCCATATGGATAAAATTATTGATACCAATGGATAAAAGACTTATTCCTGAAATAAAGATGAAAAATAATTTTCTTTGTGAAGAATTCAGTCTACTCTGGTATGATCATTTCTTGTGGAATTGGAATTTAACTGCCAAACAAAGGGGTTGTTTTCAAATTGGACCTCCTTTTTTAGAAACTGGCGATCTTCTGGGTTTCTTTCAAAAGAGGAGATATTTGTCACAATCAGCAGTAGAGGTAATCATTTATCCCAGACCAATATCCTTAAACTTCCTTTCGACACCTATCAAAGAATTCTTCGGTAAAACAGGCATAGATAGTCCGGTTAAGGACCCTGTCTATCCCATTGCTACTCATGACTATCAACATGGAGAACCAGCAAAATACATCCATTGGAAAGCTAGTGCTCGTTATAATCACCTTCAATCCAAAATCTTTGATTCTTCCACTCAAAGAAAAACACTTTTAGTTGTTGATGTTAGTTCCTTTCGGGAAAAAAGACAGGAAGAATTATTCGAGAAAATCCTGGAGGTAGTAGCCGCAATGGTATTAGAATTTGATAAACAAGGAAGTCCATATAGTATCTTTTCCAATGGTAAAGTTACTGGAAGTAATATGACTACCAACTTTTCTTTCGGTACTGGTCCCGAACAAGTTTCTAGGGCAATGGAATTACTGGCCAGATTAACAATAGAAGAATTTTGTTCTATGGATGAAATATTGTTTAAAGAAATGAAAATACCTGCTGGAACAGGATGTATTTATTGCGCTTATCGTATGAATAAAAAAAATACTCAAATTAGCCAATTCCTGATAAAACATAATACACCTGTATATCTTCTTTTGGCCAAGTCTTCTTATCACAAAAAATTTTCCCCTATTCCAGCATTGTTATTTAGTGAAATTTATGGTGAAGCGATAGATCTTGCTCGAAGTGATAGTCAATATATAAATAATTACTTATAATATTCTTAAGAGTAATAAAATGGCTAAAAATTTAACAAGAAATGGAACGCTATTAATCATTGCTTCCGGTATGATGGAAATAACCTGGTTATATGCCTTAGCCTGTGTATTCTTCTTAATGTTAAATGCCCCCCTCTTTCCTATATGGGCGGCAATGCTGGCCTTTTTTATTCCCATAATAATTACCTCTATAACAAAAGGAAGGGGTAAAAGAATTATTGAACTTTTTATCCTACATCTCCTTTTCTATGTATTAATATTAACTTATACTGTATATAATTATAGTTATCGGTCTGTATCATTTCTAAATTTAAGATGGATACAAACGCTCGTCAATAAACAATTTGGACCGTTGGATGGATTTGCCTATTTCCTGCTTATTTGCTGGTTTTCCTGTGTTTGGTTCTGTGGATATAAATTAGCAAATCGTTCCAAGGACTACTTTGCTATAACCTCCCAATTTGATCTCGGAATTGTCATGCTAGTCTTAACCTTTATAATTTCTGGGAGTACCAATACACTCTTCCCTAATTCAAGTATTTTAATTAGCTATTATTTTCTTTTCAGTATGATAGCTATTATTCTTGCTCAAAACTCAAGAAGCTCAAAAATAAAATTTGATAACCAGTTTAGTAAAACCAAATTAATATTTACGTTTATTCCAGTAGTATTGCTCCTTGTTAGCTGGACGCTCTTATTCTTCTTACCACAAATGACTTCTGTTGCTCAAGCCAGTTATAATATCTTAAAAGTGGTTTCTAATCCTATTGGGAAGCTCCTCCTAAAAATACTCATTTTTCTTTTTGGGTCCGGTTATCGCGCTGCTGATATTAGCCCTACCCATTCATCTGACTCAGCAATATCTTTGCTAGACAGCAATGAACTTTCCTGGTCGAGTAAAATACTTCAATGGATTCTTACCTGGGGAGGAATCTCGTTACTAATATTACTGACTACCTTAGCAATAGGTTGGTTATTATTTTCTCTCTGGAAATGGTTCTCTTTAAAAACTACACTAGATATTGAAAAAAAAGGGTTCTTTGAAGAATTATGGCTCTGGATAAAGCACATCTTTTTTGGAGTTAAGAAAGTTCTGGATAAATTGTTCAACTTTTTGATAGCTTCTAGAAGAAAAGAAAATATATCTGCTCTATTTCAGAAGCTTTGCCATTGGGGTAAGAATAGTGGTATTTCACGAAAAAAATTTCAAACACCTTTAGAATACGGTAGACATCTGGTATTTTTCTTTCCTGACAGCTATCAGGATATACAACTAATTATTGATAGTTTTAATCAAGAGAGATATGGAAATAAATTAATTCAGTCTGAGGAACTGGAAGAAATCAAAAAAGCCTGGAGAAGACTATCTAGTCCCTCCAAATGGCCTTTACGATTACTGACTAAAATAATCTATTCCCGGAAAACAAAATTAATAGAAGCAATATCCTCCCATTCTTAACTAAAATCTCAATTAGTTAGAAAAATTATTAGTCAAAATTGATATACAATAACTGTTAAACTTCTTAAAAAATCTTTATTATTTCCAATAAAGATTACAAAATAAGTAGGCATCAATCTATCAAACCACTTTGTTACTCAATATGCCAATTCCTTCTATTCCAATCTCAATAATATCTCCTTGTTTTAAATATACCGGGGGCTTGCGTGTAAAACCAACACCTCCCGGGGTACCGGTCATAATAACAGAACCAGGCAAAAGGGTAAAGTTTTTAGAACAATAACTAACTAATTCCCTTACTCCAAAGATAAGGTCAGAGGTATTGGAATCCTGCATAACTTTCCCATTTAATCTGGATCTAATCCTACATTGATCGGGATTGGGGAGTTCGGTCTCAATCCAGGGACCGAGGGGACAAAAGGTATCAAAAGACTTACCTCTAGCCCATTGTTGATCGAGACGGAGTTGACAATCTCTAGCTGATACATCATTACCACAGGTATATCCCAAGATATAATTATCAACATCATCGATTTCTATATTTTTCGCTTTTTTGCCAATGACAATGACCAGTTCAGCTTCATAATCAACTTCATTAGGGGCTATTTCTGGCAGTATGATATTATCTTCCGGTCCAATTACGCTGGAGGTTGATTTTAGGAATATAACCGGTTTATCCGGAAAACTGTTACCACTTTCCTCGGCATGTTTTTTATAATTTAAACCAATAGCAATTACATTAGGAGGATCTACCGGCGCCAGCAATTTCACCTCTTCTCTTTTTATTCTTAGTGAACCTACTACGACTTTGTCAAATAGATTACCTTGGATTGTCCTGATCTCATCTCCTTGTAACACTCCATATAATACTCCACCATTTGTTTGATACCTTACTATTCGCATTTTGTCACTCCTTTATAACTTTACTTAATATTATGTATTAATAAATAATTTCCATATTATGATCTTTTCTATTGATTTTATGATATTTAAAACTAAAAAACCACTATAAATCTTATTGGGATGAGTATATAATTAATAATGTTAATTACATATTTACTCATCAGGTTTCATATTTTAAATTATTATATAGTAATGACATTAAATTAATACTACACTGATTATTTACTAAAATCAAAGGTGTTTTATGACAAATGAAAAAATTATTGGAATCCTGGGCGGGATGGGACCTGAAGCAACCATAGATTTATTCCAAAAAATTGTTCAGTTAACTCCGGCCCAACAAGATCAAGAACATCTTAGAATTATTATAGATAATAATCCCAAGATACCAGATCGCACTAAAGCAATCTTGTATGGTAATGAAAATCCCTTGCCAGAATTAATCAAAACAGCACGAACCCTGGAAAAAGCAGGAGTTGATTTTATAATTATGCCCTGTAACACTGCTCATTATTATTACCATGAAATACAAAAAATGGTTAATATCCCAATCTTAAACATGATCCAGGAAACAGCACTATATATTCATCATACTTTTCCCTTTCTGAAAAATGTTAGCCTATTTGCCACCAAGGGAACCTATCAATCTGGACTTTATCAAACTTATCTTAATGCTCTTGATATTGAAATATTAATTCCCGAAGAAGAAGAGCAACATAAATTAATGGAAGTCATCTATGGGATTAAGGCAGGGCAAGATTTCTTTCTCTTAAAAAAGCAAATTATTGAAATTGCCCGCTTACAAATAAGAAAGGGTGCTCAAGGCGTTATTTTAGGATGTACAGAAATACCCTTAGTATTAAAAGATGGTGATCTAGAAATACCGATTATTGACCCTACTTTTATTCTGGCTCAAAAGGCAATTGAAAAAGCGACGAAATAACCGCTATCTATTTTGTGCTTACTATTTATATACTTGTAATCATTCTTACTAACTGTTATAAATTATTATGAAAAGGTATTTTGGTCAGAATATTGCTAATTGATTTGTGATATTGGAATCTTTGGGAGTTAGTAAAATGAGACAGATAATTTCAGCTGATATGCTTTATAATTATATTCAATGCCCTCATCGTTTATATCTTGATATTTTCGAAGATCCGAGCAAGAGAGATCCAGAAAGTGCTTTTATGAAATTGCTCTGGGAAAGAGGTATTGATTTTGAAAAACAGGTAATGGTTGAATTAAAAAAACCTTTTCTGGATTTAAGCGTTTATACAGGTTTAGAAAAAGAAGCCAGAACAAGAGAAGCCCTTAGGCAGGGAGTCACATTAATTTATAGCGGTCGGATAAGTACTGATAATCTGGTTGGTGAGCCAGATCTCTTATTAAAACAGGGTGGTGGATATATCGCTGGAGATATAAAAAGTGGTTCAGCACTAGAAGGGGAAAATAATGAATCGGAAGGAAAACTAAAAATACATTATGCTATTCAATTAGGTTTATACACCGACATTTTGGAAAAACTAAACTACTCCTCCTCAAAAACATCTTTTATTCATGATATTAAAGGAAGAGATGTCTTCTATGATTTAGTACAATCAATAGGAAAACGTGATCAAATGAACTGGTGGGATCTATACCTGCAAACTCTATCAGAAGTACAACAGGTTTTAGAGAAAAAGATTACTACCTCACCGGCGCATCAGGGAGCCTGTAAACTCTGTCACTGGAGAACGTATTGTCTTAAATCTCTTATAACAGCGAAAGACTTGACATTAATACCGGAGCTGGGTCGTAAGAAAAGAGAAATTATGCATCAAAAATTGAAAAAATTTACTGATTTTGCCCATAAATCCTTTCAGGAACTTATTATCGGTAAAAAGACTATTTTCCCTGGTATTGGTATATCAACCTTATATAAATATCATGCTCGTGCTAGATTACTGGCGCACATTGATAAACAGGCTTATATCAGAAAAACAATAAAATTACCCCAGACAGATACTGAATTATTCTTTGATGTGGAAACTGATCCCATGCGTGATTTTTGCTACCTGCATGGTTTTGTAGAAAGACATCATCGGGATCCAGCAACTGAAAAGTACGTACCATTTTTTGCTGATAAGGCTGATGAAAAACAAGAAGAGAGAATATTTATTGATGCCTGGCATTATATTAAGCAACATTTTCCTTGCAATGTTTATTATTACTCACCTTATGAGAAGACTATTTGGAAAAAATTAAACGAAAAATATCCCGAGATTATAACATCATCAGAGTTAGAGGCTTTATTTAAATCACCATTGGTCATTGATCTTTATAGCGATATTGTTAGAAAATATACGGAATGGCCTACTTATAGCTATTCGGTAAAAGACCTGGCGCAATACCTTGGCTTTCGATGGCGGGACGAACATCCCTCTGGTGCTGAATCCATTGAATGGTACCATCGCTGGTTAGAACTAGAAAGGCCGGAAATTAAAAAGCGTATCCTGCAATATAATGAAGATGACTGTATTGCCATGCGGGTATTATTAGAAGGCATTCAAGAACTGCCCATAAAAAATCATTAGCTTCTATTGCTTTTCTCTATTTTTCCTTTGTAAATCCTTAAAACCAACAAATTATTTTTGAGGATGACTTCCTGAAATAAACCTCTTATTTTTCCTACTAAATGAATGAAAGAAAAATGGGAATTTTATCGTATTATAATTGACAATAAAAATGCAATCTTTTAAAGAATTGAGGAAATATATGCATTTATCCAGTAAAAAGAATATAAAGATCCTTTCCCTGGTGAATGCGGTAGATACATTGATACCAATCAGAGATTTTAGTTGGTTCAAATAGATAAATTTTGATTGTTTATTCTGGCATGTCGAATTTTCTATGGCCATGGGTCTCATTGGTATCTTTCATGCTTTATGGCATGTCCAGCATTATGGAAACTATTTAATAAATCACAATAATAATATATTATAATAGATAAGCTAATATTCTTACCATTTTATTTTCTGAAAGAAAGTACTTTTTGCAAATTAAAGAAAGATTTTATGATCAATATTTCTGATTGTGAGCAAAAAACAGATTCCCAGTTGGTTGCCCTGACTTTAAAAAATCAGGAATATTACTATTGTCTTATGAAAAGATACGAATCTGCCTTGATGAACTATATCTATAGACTATCTGGAATGAACAGAACGGATATTCAGGATATTTTACAGGAAGTTTTTATCCTTGCTTATCAAAATTTGAATGATTATAATGAAGATTTCAAATTTTCCAGCTGGATTTATCGTATTGCCCATAACTATACTATTAGTACGATTCGTAAAAAGCCAAGATACTACCAGAATATCTCCTGGGATGAGCATGATTTAGACCAGTTGGTACAATCTGATTTTAATCTGGAAAAAAACTTCTTACAAAAAATTGATTATGAAAATTTGCTATGTATAATCGATTTATTACCATTAAAATATAAAGAGGTACTATTATTAAAATTCCTAGAAGGAAAGGATTATCAGGAAATTAGTGACATCGTAAGAAAACCCATAGGAACGGTCGGTACTCTAATTAATCGTGCAAAAAAGTTACTATTGAAAGAAATTGAAAAGTATAAAGCAGGTATAAAATATGGTTGATATCAGCAAAGATACTTTAGAAAAAATAAAAAAGGGGAAAGTACAGCCCAAACCACGCTGGTATTTTTTAACCAGGAATTACTTTTTCTGGTTAATGTTTGCTTTGACTACAGTGCTGGGTGGTATTGCTTTTGGAATGATTATGTTTATTACCGGCGATCTGGATTGGGATATTTATCATTATCTTGGTATCGGCTTGCCCAAAGCATTACTAATGAGCCTTCCCTACCTATGGATTGTCTTGTTACTGCTTTTTTTGTTTATCACTTACTATAATTTTATCCATACCCGAACTGGTTATCGCTACCGATTTATAATGATATTTTTTATTAGTCTCATCATTAGCGGTTTAATGGGACTGGGCTTTTATCAATACGGCTGGACTGAAACTGTTGATAGGCAGCTAAGAATTAGAATACCGGGCTATCATCATTTAGTCTATAGCAGAGAAAATCAATGGATGCATCCTGAAAAGGGTTTGTTAAGTGGTATTGTTGTTTCCCTGGAATTAGAAAATAATTTGTTGCAACTAAGAGACTATCTTGATAAGGAATGGAAAATTGATATCAGTCAGGTTAGAGTAAAGGGAATGTTAACATTGACTCAGAATCTAGAAATAAAGATATTGGGACAGAAACTATCTGAAGATACTTTTAAAGCTACTGAAATCAGGATTCCCAGGGGCTCACTCCAAGGCAAAGGAAAAAAATCAGGATTTAATATTTAATTAAGCTCTCGTTTCTCTTGGTAAAAATTAAATAACTAATTATTATGATACTCTACTAATCTTATAACAGAATAGATACCTGGCATTAAAACAGGTATCTATTCTGTTATTTTATTTCTTTACTATTTTTCGATTACTATATCAGCTAATTGCTGGAGAAGATTATCTAAAATATCCACAATGGGTGGATTAATGACAACCTGCCCTGATTCTTCCATTATCTCCTGACCACGCTGACTCAGGATAAATTCCACTAACCTGACTGCCTCTTGCGGATGAGGGGAATTACCGGGAATTGTCATTCCATAGATAATAGGTAAAATATCATAATCCGGATTGACTGAAGCAAATCTTTTAAAAGCCAGTTTGACTTTCATATCCTGATACAATGTTTTGTATTCCTCAGAACCTAGGTTAATTTCCGGTGGAAACTCCAGAAAGTTGACCTCATGCTGCTGGGCAACACTTTTATACTCAAAAACATAATCCAGGTCGCCTGACTGAATAGGGAAAAGTAATTTGATACTGGAATCTCTGATAGCAAGCCTTTCCGCTTCCAAAATTTCTGGAATCAGAATTGTGCAGCTACTATCATTTTCTTGCACTTTGATAGGATAAGAGAATCTTCCAATTATACTATGTAGTATATCTTCTTCTCGATAAAATAATTCTGCTAATTTTAAAGCCATCAAAGACCGATAACCACAGGCATCAAAGCGGGGATCCGAAATTCCTACCTTTACCTCTGGCCTGGCTAGAATTTGATACCAGTTATCTACGTTTATCTCTTTAGCATATTTGCTCTTAGAGGTATAAGCTAATCCTAGAGTATTTGTACCAAATTGGATACACCACTCAGCATAAGGTTGGTTACTTTCCGGAAGCATTGTTTCATACATCAATTTTGGTATCAACGAATAATCTGCCACTGCAACAATATCAGCAATAGGCTCTCCTGAAAAAGCTGGCAGTTCAATGACATGCCTAATAACCTGAATACTACCATGCCCTTCAACAAGGACATCAATATCTGAATTTTCTGCCTCAAATGCTTTTTCTATCGCTCCAAAAGGAATTAATAAGCTGCCAGCTGCTTGGATTTTGACAGTTTTTTTCTCCTGACAAAATCCTGTTAAAACTAAACCAAGAATTAACAAAAGCAAAAAGGCACCTAGAACAGCTTTTCTGAACAATTTTGTTGTCATTATTCCTCCCCTGTTAGGTATTCAGAGAATTTTCACAATTCCTTTTATGGGAAAATTACTTTAATCTCTTTGATTTGCCCCACCTGTTCTTTCCCGGTTAAGTTTTCTCCAACCAGTCTTAATGGCCAGTAATTTTCTGGTAAGGATTCTCCGTCCAATTTATAAGCTACAATAATTTGATTCCTGCGAGCGATAGAAGAAATAGGCAAAGTAGCAATAAATCCGTCTACAGCAATAACTTCTACCTCATAACCATCCTGTACCAGGGAATCATTAAAGGCTTTACCTTCATGAGGATTATCATCATCTACCCGTCCTACCAGTAACCAAAGAGGAATGCCTTCCCACTCCCTACCTTTATCGTCAATATATTTAACACCATGGCATCCTTCAGAGGCACCGGATTCGAATGTACCTCTATCAATATCTTCATCTCGGGCACCTTTTAACTGTAAAATCCAATCTTTGGGAGCTGGAACCAGTTCAATCTGCTCAACCCATTTACTCCACCAATGACCATCAGTCACCTGGTTCTTTTCACTGAGGATAGCCAGTCTTAGTGGGCCTCCCAGCTCAAAAGTCATTTCATCTCCATCAGTCTGGTAAGCCAGAATCATATGTAGATCACCATGAGGCACTTCATTGAGAGAAACTGGGTCATAAGTAATAAAATCATTCTCTTTTACCTGTTTATAGCTGAAGGTCATGGCATAACCGTCTCTGGAGATAAACTTAACCGCGGTATCAGGATTTATTCCTCCAACCATATCACATAGATCTATTATAGAGACTCCCCTTAATTCAAAAGGTCCCTCAATAGCACCAGTGCTGCGCATTCTTCCGCCCCAGCCTTCCAAAGCAGGTAACTCTTTAATCTCCTCCATAGTCAGTGTTTTTACAGTATCACCAGAAGCTATTTTTAAGGCAATATCTTCCTGCGCTATCAAAACACTGCTTACTGTACAAAACATTATAGTTATCACTACCCATAAAATTGCTACTTTAAATTTATTTATCTTCAACTTATTCCTCCATATTTATTAATTTTGCTGAAAATTTAACACATATTATTTTTAGTTAAACTATAATTTCACTCCCCTTCCTGATTAAATATTTTCATTAATTGTTTTTATTTCTGGTTATTAAAATCCTTAAAATTATAAAGATAATAAGCGATATTAACACTCCCAGAGCTGCAATAGGACGAGCATAGGAAAGACCAAAATTAAAGCGGTCAGATACTAAAACTGGCAATGCCTTTCCACTCTTGCCCAAAAAGGAAGCATTATAAGCAATGATCATTACTGCGCCAAATTCGCTTACACCACGTCCCCACATGAGAATGGAGCCGGAGTAAATACTTTTTAAGGCTAAAGGCAGGGATATATACCAGAATACCTGCCAATGTGACGCTCCATAGGTATAGGCAATCTCTTCTAATTCAGTATTAATGGCTATAAAGCCTTCCTTGGCTGAATCAATTAAAAAGGGAACACTAACAAACATCATAGCCAGGACAATCCCAGCAAAGGTCTGGAAAAAATCGATACCGATAATTTTAAAAACTCTCCCCAGAAAATAATTACGGCCAAATACAAATAAAAGAGCTACTCCTGCTGCAGAATGCGGTATTACAATGGGTATATCTATCATTGCCTCTAATATCTTTTTGCCCAAAAAATGATGCCTGGCCAATAGATAAGCCAAGGGCACTCCCAATAAAAAACCAATAGTCGTTGCTGTCAATGCAGCTGTCACAGTTAAATAGATTGAGTAATTTACTTCCGGGTCTAAAATCGTATTCCACAATATAGACAATGGGGTATAGAGAATAGTCTTTAGTGGTGGAAGAAGTATAAACAAGATAGTAATGATCCCAAGTAAAATAAAAATTAGATAGAACATATCGATATTTTTTCTCATCTTAATAAGCAAACCATTTTATTATTTTCATAGACATTTATACTCTTTCCCTAAGATAATATTTTCCCCAGAAATAAAATAGCAGCGCCTTTTGATATTTCTAACAACAAGTTAGATCAAAAAGTACTGCTATATATTTTTAACTTCATGATTCTCTCCTTTCCAAACACGGGAGGCTTTGACATTTCTATCTAAGCCCTTAAGACCTTTTGCATCTTGTGTTTACCGGTCATAGAATACTCCTTAGACCAGGCAAATCGAAGAGATTAATTATTATTATACTACATATCATTTTACGGAAATTTCATTCTAACGCCACTGTAAATTATAAATGATATTAGTATTTTGTCAACTCAACAGAAGATGATATAAAAGAAAAAATCTATCAAATTTTACTCATCAACCGCTATCATCACATTACTAGCTTTGATAACTGCATATACTTCTTTACCTACTTCCAATGCCAAGTTATGGACAGAAGATTTGGTAATGACAGAAGTAATTTCCAAACCATTGGGTAATCCAATAATCACCTCATCATTAACGGCTCCTTCAGTAATGGCTTTGACTTTGCCTTTGAGCATATTTCTGGCGCTTATTTTCATATAAAATTCCTCCCTTCAGGTTTTTTCTTCTAGTATTTATTATCTATCTATTATAGACCTTCTATGTTTTTTTGATAACTCATATTCTAAACATTCTTGCGTCCCCATTATACCGATATGCTTACTAATTTTCCAAGGTAATTGAATGGAAGCAAATTATAAATGTTAAATCTAAAAGATTCCCTAGAGAATATGATTTGATTTTAGCTTTCCTATTTTTTAGACTAAAATATCAAGCTTTGATTGATAGCTATTTTTTCCAGAATTCTGGCACAAGCAAAACAATTACGGTGTATATTTCTAAACGACCTAAAAGCATACAAATAATTAAAGTTATCTTACCAATAGAAGAAGTAAAGGCATAATTCTGAGTAGGGCCAACCAGTCCTAAACCAGGTCCTACGCCTCCTAAAGTAGCAGCCACCGCGCCTATAGCACTAGTAATATCTAAGCCTGTAGCAGTAATTATCATCACACCTGCTATGAAAACAAAAATATAAATGAGGAAAAAAGATTTAATGCTTTGCATGATATCATCAGAAATAACTTTACCTCCCAGACGAACTTGCACTATTGCATGAGGATGGAGTAATTTATCAAAGCTTTGTTTTAACTGTTTGAACATCAATAGCATTCTAACGCTTTTAATGGCTCCGGCAGTTGAACCCACACAACCACCTAAAAACATCAATAACACTAAAATAAGTTGTGAAAAGTGTGGCCAATTACCATAATCCGCATTTATAAAACCAGTTGTGGTAACTATCGATACAACTTGAAATGAGGCATATCTTAAAGCATTGTGTATAGAATCATAAATAGAAAATCTCAACTGTAAAGTTACTAATAATATTGAAATCAAGATAATAGATATAAAAAATAAAAATTCTTGATCTTTATAATATACTTTTCGATCACCTCTAAAAAATCGATAATGTAAGCTAAAATTAACAGCGGATATAAACATAAAAATCATGATAATAATTTCAAAAATAACATTATTATAATAAGCGATACTATTATTTTTGAGATTAAAACCCCCAGTAGGAACAGTGCCAAATGTATTTATAATTGCATCAAATAAAGGCATGCCAAATAAATATAGGCATATAATCTCTGCAAGAGTAATAAAAATATAAATTAGCCAAATAGTCCTTGCGGTTTCCAATATTCTCGGTTTTATTTTATCCAACTCAAATCCAGGAAATTCGGATTTCACCAATCTCATTCCGCTTACTCCTAGAAGAGGTAACAAAGCCACCACCAAGAGAATGATTCCCATTCCCCCAATCCATTGAATTTCATTTCTCCAAAGTAAAATGGAAAGTGGATTTGATTCAATATCGGTTAATATCGTTGCACCTGTTGCAGTATATCCAGACATACGTTCAAAATAGGCATTAAGAAAATCTGGAATGGTTTTACTGAAAAGAAAAGGAAGTGTACTAAATCCAGAGACAAATACCCAGCCAAGAGTAGCAATAAGGTAGCTCTCTTTGTTGCCAATAGAATTTTTAAACGAACATAAGACTTGTAAAAATAAACCGGTTAAAAAGGTAATTATAATAGACCATATAAATGCTATCACTGCAATTATTTCATGATAATGATACGCAGCCAAGAGAGGAAAAATCATTAATGTACTAAAATACATCAATAACTTCCCAAGCATATTTCCAATTACTTTAAAACTCATATATAAATAAATTCACCTCGATAATATCTACTTCCAAAACACACATATTATATCGAGGTTCATATAAAGATTGTATAAATAATCAGATGTTAGCTTGTTATTCATTACCCCTTGTTATATCATTACTCATCATTAAAACGGTATCCAATTCCTACTTCAGTTATAATATATCTAGGTTTTGCTGGATTTTCCTCCAGCTTTCTTCTAATGTTTGCCATAAATACCCGTAAAGATTGCATATCGGTATCAAGGTAAGTTCCCCATACTTCTCTTAAGATATAGTTATGAGTTAAAACCTTACCAGCATTTTTAATCAATAAAGTGAGTATTTGATATTCTATCGGTGTAAAATGTATCTCCCTGCTATCTAATATTACTCTATGCTTCTCTAAGTCTACTTCTAAATTGGCAATCTTATAAATGGAGGTCACTACTTCTTTTTTATTATCTTTGCTGTGTCTAAAGACTACACGAATTCTTGCAAGTAACTCTTTAATACTGAATGGTTTGGTTAGATAATCATCAGCTCCAGCATCCAGCGCCTCCACCTTTTCATTATCCTGATCTCGAGCAGATACCACAATAATAGGAACATCTGAAAACTCACGTACCTGCTTGATGATATCAAGCCCATCCATATCGGGTAATCCTAAATCCAGGATAATTGCCTTGAGATTCTGTTGAGTAGCTAAAAGACTCATGGCTTCTTTTCCTGTTGCTGCTTCAATACAGTCATACTTCTGGAATTTAAGTGAAAAATTAATGAACTTTCTTATTTTAATATCATCTTCAATAATTAAAAACAACATTGCCACCCTTACTTCAAAGATTGAGATAAAATCTAAAGGTAGAACCTTTTTCTTTATTTTTCTTCGCAAATATTTCCCCACCATGAAAATTCACAATCACTTTACAGATAGCCAGTCCTAGTCCAATTCCGTGCTTTGCATCTATATGAGAATTTCGAGTAGTAAAAAACATATCAAAAATCTTTGGTAAATCCTTTTCATTAATTCCTATCCCATTATCTGATACTTCAAACCAGGCTTTCTTATCTTCCACTTGAACTGATACATGAATCTCATCAGTTGGTATTGTGTGTTTTATTGCATTGTCAATAATATTAATAAGAACCTGCACTATTAATTTCCCGTCCATTGGTGCAAATAATACATCCTCTGGAACTGAAATAGAAATCCTATTATTAGGTGTATATTTTGAAGCACGGCTTACAGCTTCTGCTACTATTTCTTCCACTGCCTCTGGTTTAATATTAACAGCCAAACGTCCTTCCTTAATCATAGTTAGGCTTAAAATATTCTCAACCAAACGAATAAGCCAACCTGACTCTTCATATATATCCTGTACTAATTTAATGTGTTTTTTGCTTTCAAGTTGTTGTAGAAGCATCTCGGCAGACCCCATAATTCCGGTAAGTGGAGTTCTTAAGTCATGGGAAATTGCTCTAAGTAAATTACTCCTTAACCTTTCTCTATCAGTTTCAGCTTTGGCAGCTTCTTTTTCAGCAGTAAGCATTTCTCGCTGTATAGCAATAGTAATTTGCATAATAACTGAATCCAAAATAAACCGGTTTTCATTTTCTATATTCTCCAATTCTTTAGGTAAGCAAATATAACCGACATACCTTTCGCGAACTATAATGGGGAAAGTATAATGATTTAATATTATATCTTCAATATTATCTAGTTTAATATCCTTCACAATAATACCATATCCAGATAATGCAGGTGCTAATTTTTTTACTGTATTATCTTTTTGATTTATTATAATAAAAATTACATCACTTTTTAACAGGTCTACCAAACATTGTACCGAGACAACAGCAACCTCTTCTACACCTCCGGTTTTTGCCAGAGAGCTGGTAATCTGATATAACGTTTTTGCTTGTTTCTCCTGTTTATCGGCAAGTTCCTTTGAGAAGATTAGTTTGCTGGTCAATGCACTGGTAAAAACAGCAGCAATTAATATTACCATAAAGGTAAAAATGTAAGTGGGATCATCCACATTAAAGCTATATATGGGCTCAGTAAAAAAGAAATTAAAGAAAAACATGGAAATGACCGATGCTATAATCCCATAAGCATATCCCATAGTATAACGTGAGGTTAACAGGACAGACAAAATATATGTAACCACAAAATTTACTTCTTTAAAACCTAAATGTTGAAAAAGTAGAGACAAAAGTGTAGCTGATATATTTAGAAAAAGAGTAATTGTTAAATTTTTTAATATTTGCCCTTTTAATTGTTTAACACTGTATAACCTTTATATATTATTGTAACTTAATAAACATATCAATCAAACATTTAAAAAAAGAGTTAACTCAGTTCATGCTACCTATAAACTATATAATTATAACATTTTAAAAACAGGTCTACTGCACTACTGTCCATGTTTTTTTCATCACTTTTACTAATTCAATCCATACCCTAATAATTTTTTTTCTAAAGTAGCCTATAATATATTTGATAATTTATCCTTACCTCTTACTTTATTCAGCTGGAATTTAAAGAAATCAAATAATATGTTTTTTGCTGTTATTAGAAAGCTTTTCTATAGAAGTTTGGGGGGTTATTGAAAATTGCTAATATATGATAAAAATTTCTATAAGCCTATTCTTCTTTTTTACTGACCAAGCTTTTAATTTTGTTTTTGGCTTTTTGCATATTGGCTTCCAGTTCATTAGTCTGAACAGTACTGGGAACAATTTTAGACTGACTAAAATCAATGGCTACCTTTTCTACTCCTAAGCTTTTAACTAAAGTCAGCAGTGTCTGCCGTGCCGAATTTTCAACTTCTGATTGTAATTTATTAACCACTCCTTCAGCCAGCTTAGCAGCTTGATTTTTTGCTTCCTCTTTCAATAGATTTTTATCTGCTTCACTGAACCCGGAACCAAAAGCACGATTGAGTAAATCAGGCAGTAACCAGGGTAGGAATTTGGAATTCTGTTCATCATAAAAACTTATATCGCGAATATGCACTTGATAAAGACAGGGAGGCATTTTTAATGTATATCTATTCTCATTTAACTGTTCGATTTTAAAATCAGTACTACGCAGGTCGTAACGGAAATCAATATCAAATTCAAAAATCATAGCCATCTTCTTGGTAGAAACTAACCATTGAAAGTATCTCTTGCCAGTATCACCAAACCAATGTTGAGAGGCAGTAACAATTTCCTTGGTAACCATCTTAAAAGCCACCAATTCTCCTACCGAACGAAGTTGTTCAATTGATGAATATATACGAACCTCTTTTCCTGAACCACGAGGGCGAAAGAATAACCACCATAAGATTATAAAAAGAATAAATGCCAAGAAAAAACCAAGAATGGTAAAAATAAAATTTTCTGGCATTATCTAAATCCCCCTTTTTGTTACATTATATAAAGATATGCTCTTAAACATTTTCCTTATTCAGTTTTCTTCATAAACATATATTCCATAATTTCATAAACTAATCTATAAGAACTATCTTAACTAAGTATACCATAATAATGGTAATTACTCCTATCGTTTCTGAAAATATAGACTAGATACTATTTATAATTAACCTTTGACGATTTTGATCCATTACCTATCTAAATCTTCAAATAATGAGTTGTTCTGGATTAAGCAAAGTGGGAGATTGCTTTCATTTTAACTGTACTAAAGAAAACTCCACCATGTCTATCTAATCAATACCTCAGCAATTTGGACCGCATTTAAAGCTGCGCCTTTTCTGAGATTATCAGAAACAATCCACATAACCAATCCCGGATTAAATACCAGGTCATTTCTTATTCGCCCTACAAACACATCGTCTTTCCCTTCTGCCGTCAAGGAAAGCGGGTAATTAGACTCATTGGGCTGATCAATTACCTTAATGCCGGGAAAATTAGTTAAAAACTTCCTTGCCTGTTCAGGACTTATCTCTTTTTTGGTTTCGATATGCACATCTTCAGCATGAGATCGAAAAACTGGCACTCTTACCGTTGTTGCCGAAATATTAATATGATCATCATGAAGAATCTTTCTAGTTTCATGCAGCATCTTCATCTCTTCTGAGGAGTAACCATATTCATCAAAAGAGCCAATGTGAGGCAGCACATTAAAAGCAATCTGATGAGGATATACACTAATATTAATATTCTCATCTTTCAAAAACGAATCGGTCTGTTCTGCTAACTCCTCTATAGCTTCTTTCCCTGTACCGGATACTGATTGATAGGTGGCACAAATTACTTTATTAATTCCAACTGCATCATAAATTGGTTTTAAGGCAACTACCATTTGAATGGTAGAGCAATTAGGATTGGCTATGATGCCTTGGTGTTGTCTAACATCTTCCGGATTAACTTCAGGAATGACCAGAGGTACCTTGGGATCCATTCTGTAGTATTTACCATTATCTATAACTACTGCTCCTGCCTGAACAGCAAGCGGTGCGAAATATTTACTAACCTCATCTCCTCCAGAAAAGAGAGCAATATCAATACCCTGAAAAGAATCGTCCTTTAGTTCTTTCACTTTAATTTTTTCACCTTTAAAATAATATTCCTTGCCCACTGAACGGTGTGAAGCATATAGCAAAAGTTGATTTACCGAGAAATTTCTCTGTTCCAGAATTCTGGTCATTTCTTCGCCCACAGCTCCGGTGGCACCTATTATTGCTACATTATAATATTTCATTTCTTTAACCTTCCTCCTCTAATTGAAATTCTTGATGTACGGCTCTAACGGCTGTCTCAATATCTTTTTGGTTAATCAGACAAGATATTCTTGTTCCTGAGGTACTAATCATATCAATATTGATATTATTACGCGCCAAGGATTCAAACATGCGAGCTGCAATGAGGGGATCAGATGTAATTCCAGCTCCTACAATGGATATCTTGGCAACATCATTATCGGAAAGTACCTCTGGAGAACCAATCTCAGACTCAACCTTGTTGGTTATGTTAAGCGCTTTTTCCAGATTGTCCTGAGCAACTGTAAAAGCAATGTCATTAACTTTATCATGTTCAGCGCTCTGGATAATCATATCGACAGTAATTTCCTCCTTAGCTAGCGCTCTAAACAATTTAGCAGCAATGCCAGGAATATCTGGAACATTTTTGATTATTATTTTACCAACATTTACCTCATATGTTACTGCTCTTACATTTACTTTCTCTAACATTAATATCTCCTCCCCTGTTCTAATGATTGTTCCTGGACCATTATGAAAACTTGATTTTACTAATATCTCTACACTATGGTTTCGAGCAATATCAATTGCCCGATAATACAATACTTTAGCACCCAAGATAGCCATTTCGGACATTTCATCATGAGAAATTTCTTTAATTTTCCTTGCCTCGGGTACCAGTCCAGGATCAGCAGTAAAAACACCGTCTACATCAGTATAAATTTCACAACACGCCGCCTTCACCCTGGCTGCCAGAGCAATAGCAGTAGTATCAGAACCCCCTCTTCCCAGGGTGGTAATATTCCCTTCATCATCAATACCTTGAAATCCGGCAACAATTACTATCTTTCCTTGATTCAAAGCCTTCTTGATACGTTGTTCATTTATACTATTAATTCTGGCTCTGGTGTAAGAATTATTAGTTCTAATGCCAGCCTGGGCTCCGGTAAATGAAATCGCCTTCTCCCCCAGGGCTTGAATAGACATCGTTACTAAGGCAATTGATACCTGTTCACCGGTGGATAATAACATATCCATTTCTCTTTCACTAGGATTTGGTATTATTTGGCGAGCTTTATTTATTAGATCATCTGTTGTTTTACCCATAGCTGAAACTACTACAATTAAACGATTTCCCAGTCTTGCTTGTTCTACAATCTTTCGAGCTACCATTTTAATTTTTTCGATATCAGCAACAGAACTCCCTCCATATTTTTGCACAATAATAGGACAATCTTTCTCTCCCTTTATTACAATAGCCCCATCTATATCGGGATCCAGTACTTTTACCTGGCTTTTAATGCTGGCAGCGGAAAAGGTTTTCCTCATGATTTTTATAATCTCGTTTTCCAGGCCATCTTTCACCAGTGAAATGATGGTAGGACCTGAACCACTTAACGCCACACCAGCTATTCCACTTTTTTGCACCTCTGTAAAGATATTCTTAGCTCCTTTAATAAAGGGGAGGCGGAACGGTTGATGAAGACGATCCTGCATTGCCTCAGGAATAAGTTCCCATTTCGATTGTTGTAAGGCATTTACCAGTAAGGCAGATTTGCTTAGATTATCCACAGCATCCTGAAGAGAAACCTGTTCGGGCAATACTTTTCTCATCTCTTCTGTACTTAAGGTAAAAGAAGGTATCCCCACTACTGCTCTCATGTCATGAGGTATATCCAATTTTACCCACCTTATCTGCCCCCTCTGATCTCTATACGAAATGGTAAAACCACCAATAAGTGCTGGTACGATGTTATCAAGATGACCTTCCAAACTGAAGGCCATTTGTAATATTTCTTCCCTGCTTAAATTAAGATCATAGAGCTGGTTCGTTGCCATGATTCCACCAATAATGGCAGCTGCACTACTTCCTAATCCTCTTTCAATAGGTATCTCATTTTTAACAGTAATCCTTATACCCCTATTAACCGGGTTGATATTAGCTTTATCCATTACCACGCTGGCTGCTCTATAGATTAAATTGCTTTTATCAGAGGAAAGCATTTCCATTCCTTCTCCTTCTGCCTGAAACACAAAATCTTGCCCAATTTTCTCCATTTCTATTTCCAGGTAAAGAGATAAAGCCATTCCCAGACAATCAAAACCTGAGCCCAGGTTTGCTGTTGTAGCTGGTACTCTTACTTTAACCATTATTTCCTCTCCTTTAGATAAACATGGCATAAGATAATAGATAAACTTGATTATTGCCTAATCAGGTTTATTGATTGACACAATCAGGACAATGTCATAAAAACTATTGTTAAAAACCTATTTTTGTATTGCCTTCTGATATACCTCGAGATAATCTATTGCTTGAATATAATTAACTTTTTTTATTTCTCTTATAGCCTCTTTTGCTTTCCTTTCCTCTATTGAATCAATGATAAAGCCTATGGTTAAGGTATTATCTTTGTGTTTTATCTCTGAAACTCCATCCACTAATAGACTATTCTTTAACAAAACATTCCTTATATTTTCTCTATCTTCTTGCTTATTTCCTATTTTGATTTTCAGAAAATATGAATGCTCAACCTGATCCAGTTTTTCAATCTTCAATTCTTCAAAATCTTTAAGCAAAAAATTATATTCAAAGTTCTGGGGCTTTCTGATAATTCTTATAATATCGCTGATAATCATGCTAGCCCCAGCGATGCCCCCTGCGCCTGCACCAGAAAAGAATAAATCTCCATAGCCATTGCCAGATAAAAATATCCCATTATTGGCACCCTGAATATTAGAAAGCAGATGATCCTCTTTAATTAAAACAGGGCTAATCCGGAAATCTAATTCATTATATTTTTTTCTGGCTGTGGCTAGTAATTTAATACGATAACCAAGCTGTTTTGCTAACTGAATATCATCAAGGGCAATATGGCCAATGCCGGAATAATTAATCTGGTTCAAATTCAACCTTCCTCTAAAGCCAAGGGTAGCCAGAATAAACATCTTATACATAGCATCCAATCCATTAATATCTTTGCTGGGATCTGCCTCTGCATAACCCATATTCTGTGCCTTTTTCAACGCTTCTTTCTGAGTTATATTCTGTTCCCACATCAAATCCAGAATGTAATTGGTGGTGCCATTTAAAATTCCGCTAATCTCACTAAGTGGACATGATGTTAGAATATTCAAAATAACTTCTAGAATAGGAATAGCACTTCCCACAGAGGCTTCGAATAAGAATTGAACATTATTCTTATGAGCAATTTCGAGCAATTCATATCCATGTTTTGCTACCACTTCCTTGTTAGGTGTTACTACATGTTTGCCTTTCTCTAAAGCTTGTTTAATCAGATTATAGGCGGGGTACTCGCCTCCGATTGCTTCTATGACAATCTGGATGTCAGGATGTTTAATAACTCCCTGGGCTACAGTAGTAAAAAAAAGGTAGTCCACTTTAGACTTAGGCTCCCTGTTAGCATCTAAATCAGCCAGACCAACTATTTTTATTTTATAGGGAAATATTTCTTGCTCAATAAAAGCTTTATTCATCTCCAAAATTGCCAGAGTGCCTCCTCCTACATTCCCCAGTCCCAAAATACCAATACCTATCTCTTTATTCCACATTGTCCTCTACCTCGCCGAATAAATTTATTGCTATATAATAAAAAAGCCTTTCGTTCTATCTAAAGACGAAAGGCTTCTCTTTTCGCGGTTCCACTTTACTTCTTAAACAATAAAATATTGTTTAAGCAACTCTTTAATCTTATAAATAACCTCCGGGCTGGTCTTCGGATATCTAAAAGTGTTTTAATCTACCCTACTCTTCCCATCTTTGGTCTTTCTGGATAAATTTATGCTATTTTAACATTAGCAATTTTATTTGTCAAAGGAAATTTTATAATATCTTTTAAATTGTTAAAATATTGGATTTAAACATTAACCTCTTCTGAGAAAGAAGCTTTCTGGTTAAACAAAGGAATTGGAAATACATTATTCTATAACCTGAGATTGGGGTACAATAGCTACGCTGGCTACTTTGTCATCCTTATCCAGATTCATAACCTTAACACCCATAGAATTCCTGCCAGTTGTGCTTATCTCCTTAACAGGAACACGAATAATAATTCCTTTTTGGCTAATCACAACCAACTCATCTCTGTCATTTACTATTTTAACAGAAATTACCTTGCCCCTCTCTTTACTTAGATGAATTGATTTAACGCCTTTACCTCCTCTGCTTTTAGAAAGTCGATAAAATTTTATGGGAGTTCTCTTACCTGACCCATTTTCAGTAATCAGCAGTAATTCTTCGTCAGAATCGGATTTCACCAAGCTAATGTCAATTAGATAATCATCTTTAGCCAGAGAAATTCCGCGACATCCCATGGCAGTTCGACCCATGGAACGAATTTTCTTTCCAGAAAAGTAAGCAGATTTTCCTTTTCTTGTGGTTAAAATAACGTTATCATCAACGTTGGCTATCCTTACTCCGATTAACTCATCTCCCTCATTTAAAGAGATAGCTATAATCTCTTTATTTCTCAGGTTTGCAAAAGCGTGAAGAGGAACCTTCTTAACTTTCCCCTGTTTGGTTGCCATATAGAGAAATAAATCATTAGTCTCACGAGATTTTTCAAATTCTAATTCACGAATAGGAATAACAGTTGTAATTCTCTCACCCTTGCCAATGCCTAATAAATTAACGACTGCAATACCGCGAGAAGTTCTCCCCCCTTCTGGAATCTGATATGCTCTCCTCCTATAAACAGTCCCATTGTTAGAGAAAAATAAGATGTCATGTAAGTTTGTGGTAATATAAAGATTATCGACCAGATCCTCTTGTTTAACTCCCATGCCGATTACTCCTCTGCCCCCCCTTCGCTGTTTCCGATAGGTATTTAAGGGTAATCTTTTCAGGTATCCATCTTTGGTATAGGTAATAACGATATCCTCTTCGGCAATAAAATCTTCTACTTCTAGCTCTTTTTCTTCTTTAACAATCTGGGTAAGCCTATTATCAGCATATTTACTCTTCAAATCTAATAATTCATCCTTTATAGTCAACATCAATTTCCTCTCATTTTCCAGAATTTCCTGTAAATAGGCAATTCTTTTGATCAGTTCCAGATACTCTTCTTCCAGTTTTTGGGTCTCCAGAGAGGTAAGTTTCTGTAAACGCATATCTAGAATAGCCTGGGCTTGCTTTTCACTGAGCTGGAATCGATTTATTAGGTTCTGCCGGGCTGAATCAACATCCTTTGATTTTTTAATAATCTGCACAATTTCATCAATATTGGCCAGGGCAATTTTTAATCCTTCTACAATATGAGCTCTTTCCTGGGCTTGTTTTAAATCATATCGGGAACGCCTTTCAACAACCGTCTTGCGATGAGCTAAAAAATAGACCAGTGCCTCCCGAATACTGAGTTGTTTTGGTTTTCCATCTACAATGGCCAGCATATTAATACCAAAAGTTGTTTGTAGATTAGTATGTTTAAATAAATTATTTAATAGCACATTGACATTGGCGTTTTTTCTCAACTCGATAACAACACGCATCCCATTTCTATCTGATTCATCTCTTAAGGCAATGATGTCATTAATTTTTTTATCCTGTACCAGTGATGCTATTTCTTCAACCAGGTTAGCTTTATTGACCTGATAAGGTAATTCTTTTACCACTAGTACCGGGGCATGTTTGCTTTTTTTCTCAAAATTTTCCGAAATTACCTTAGCCTGTAGAGTAATAATACCCTTTCCGGTTTGGTAGGCTTCTTTAATTCCAGAAACACCATATATTGTGGCACCAGTAGGGAAATCCGGACCAGGCAGAACTTTCATGATTTCTTCTAAGGTAGCCTCCGGGCTTTCAATTAGCAGAACACAGGCATCAATTACTTCTCCCAGATTATGGGGAGGAATGTTGGTAGCCATACCTACTGCAATACCAGAGGCACCATTGATTAACAACTGAGGAACAGGAGACGGTAAGACGGTAGGTTCCTCCAGTGAATTATCAAAATTAGGAATAAAATCAACGGTATCCTTTTTTATATCGGCAAGCATCTCCTGAGCAAGATGTGACATTCTAATTTCAGTATAACGCATAGCTGCTGCTGCGTCACCATCAATAGAACCAAAATTCCCTTGTCCATCTACCAGTGGATAACGATAGGAAAAATCCTGTGCCATTCTAACAATGGTATCATAGACAGCCATATCCCCATGCGGATGGTATTTACCCAAAGTATCTCCCACGATTCTGGCAGACTTTTTATATGGTCTATCAGGTGTGTTCCCCAGTTTATACATTGAATAAAGAACACGCCTATGTACCGGCTTTAATCCATCCCGTACATCAGGAATAGCCCTTCCTACAATTACGCTCATGGCGTAATTCAAATAAGATGTTTTAATTTCATCAGTAATATCAGTAGGAATTTCCTGTGGTCCTATTACTTTTATCTTTTCTTTTTCTTCTTGATTATTTCTTTTTAAATCTTCGCTCATAATAAATAAACCTTGCTGTAAAATTGTATTTATATTTAAATATTTGGTAAGCCACTAAACATCTAATTCTACTACTTCAGCGCTATGCTGATAAATAAATTCCTTCCTTGGTTCCACCTTTCCTCCCATTAGAATGGTAAACATTTCATCCGCTTCTAAGGCATCTTCCAGTTCAACTCTCTTTAATACTCTGGTTTCAGGATTCATGGTGGTCTCCCATAATTGGATAGGATTCATTTCTCCAAGTCCTTTATAACGTTGAATGGTGTAGTTTCCTTTTAATTCTTTTATCTTTTTTTGCATTTCTTCTTCATTGAAAAAATACTCGTTTTTTTGATTATAGCTTAGTTTATATAAAGGAGGCCTGGCAATAAAGACTTTTCCTTTTTCTACTAACGGCCTCATGTAACGATAAAAGAGTGTTAATAGTAAAGTCTTAATATGTTCTCCATCCACATCAGCATCAGTCATAATAATAATTTTATGGTACCTTAATTGAGATAGATCGAGTTCGTTATCATCACCAATCTGTAAACCGGATGCAGTAATAATGGCTTTTATTTCATTATTAGTCAAAATTTTATGCAGACGAGCCTTTTCTACATTTAAAATTTTTCCTCTTAGTGGTAAAATGGCCTGAAACTTACGATCTCTACCCTGTTTAGCCGAACCACCTGCTGAATCACCTTCTACTAGAAACAGCTCCCGATGAAATGGATCCCGTTCTGAGCAATCAGCTAATTTCCCTGGCAGGGCACCAAGGCTAAATCCATTTTTCTGTCTGACTAGTTCCCGAGCTCTTCTGGCAGCCTCACGAGCCTTATAAGCTGAGATAGATTTTGCCAGTATCTTTTGTATGGTATCTGGATTTTCAATAAAAAAAGTACTCAGTTTGTCATTGACAATAGAAGATACAATACCTTTTACTTCATTATTGCCCAATTTTGTTTTAGTTTGTCCTTCAAATTGGGGATTGAGTAATTTTACGCTAATTACAGCGGTTAATCCCTCCCTTACGTCGTTCCCTGAAAGACCCTGTTCTAATCCTTTTAGAGAATACTTTTTAGAATTGGGAATACTATCATTTTTAAGATAATCGTTAATAGCTTTAGTTAGAGCAGTTTTAAAACCAGCTAAATGCGTTCCGCCCTCTTCAGTGTTAATATTGTTGGCAAAGGAAAGAATGTTCTCTAAATATCCGGTATTATATTGGATAGCTATTTCTACTTCTATATCATCTTTCTTTCCGCTAACATAAAAAGGCTTGCTAAAAAGAACATCTCTGTTTTTATTAAGATATTTTACAAATTCAATAATCCCGCCATCATATTTAAAGGTGGCATTTTTGTCATTCTCTCGTTCATCAATTAATTCAATCTTGACCCCGGCATTTAAAAAGGCTAACTCTTTTAGCCGATGAGCGACAATATCAAAATTGATGGTAATATCATCGAAAATCTCTGAATCCGAACGATAAGTTATTTTTGTTCCAGTCTTGGTAGTACGATCAATCACCTTTAAATCGCTAACTGGTTTCCCTCTTTCAAATCTCTGCCAATATACTTTTTTATCTCTACTTACTGTAACCTCTAACCATTCAGATAAGGCATTTACTACCGATATGCCCACTCCATGTAATCCACCAGAAACCTGATAGCTGCCACTGCCAAATTTTCCACCAGCATGTAGTTTAGTCAGAACAGTAGTAACGGCAGGCAAATTAGTAATGCTATGTATATCTACCGGTATTCCGCGACCATCATCAATTACGGTAACACTATTATCAGTATGAATAATCACCTTTATTTTATTACAATATCCTGCCATTGCTTCGTCAATGCTATTATCCACAACTTCATCTACTAGATGATGTAAACCGCGACTACCAGTACTACCAATATACATACTGGGTCTTTTTCTTACTGCCTCCAGTCCTTCTAGGACCTGAATTTGCTTTGCAGTATATTGCATTTTATCAATAGATATATTTTTAGCCATTTTTCATCTGCTCCATAATCCATCAGGCAAAATTAAACCGTGACTGAAGGCCACGGCTTTCTAACATTATATATAGTATATAATCATATTAAATGATACTATATAAAAGGGTTTTTGTCAATTATTCGAATTGCCTCGTCTGTGTCAAATTTTTGTGGGTACTTTTTTCTGCTGCCAAAATGTTCCTGGTTTCAGGTAGACCTACCTTACAGGTTAGAAAAGACTATGATAGCTTAAAATACACATCAAATACCCTTCTTTT
>JAQUNC010000014.1 GCA_028717805.1 Atribacterota bacterium | reverse complement strand
CATTATTTTTTGTTCCCTCCAAGGCATCAGATGAACACTCCTTTTACTAAGTTTTCATCTGTTATTTTATTAGAAAGTGTTACCTATGTCTTGAAGTTTTTTGTTACTCATGTCCTGAAGTCGTACCCACCCAAAAGAAGTTTAACCAAAAACTATAAACCTTTAACTATAAAAACTATCAACTTCAAGGTCATTGCGAGCACTGCTTTGGCAGTGCGTGGCAATCTCATACAGTTATTCCCCTATAAACTTTATGCTATCTATGCTCTAATATGCCATACGGTATGCTTATTTATCATTAGTATTCATCCAATATTTGGTAATCGATTTTACATTCAAATACTATTAAATATTGGTATAACCTTATTCTTTAAATTGGGAACTACTACCAGTATATCCTTCTGCCAGAGGTCAAATGGTTTCCCATTAATTAAAGTAACGCTGGCTCCGGCTTCCTCGGCTATTAATACTCCGGCTGCCATATCCCAGGGAGCAAGTTTATAGTGCCAGTAACCATCCAGTACCCCTGCGCCTACATAACAAATTGCCAGACTGGCACAGCCCATGAATCGAAATAAATATGAATTCTCCTTGAGTAATCTTTGTGTCATCAGAATATTTTTATTATAATAATATGGTTCATGACCCCAATCTGAGGCAAATAATTGATATTTACCGTTATTACTATCAGTTGTTTTTATCTGCCTACCATTACGATAAGAACCAGCCCCCTTTCGGGCATAAAAAAGATCCTGCCGAAGCGGATCAAAAACAACACCACAAACCGGTTTATTTTCCCTCCAGTAACCAACAGATACTGTAAAAAAGGGGACCTGTTTTACAAAGTTTAAAGTGCCATCTAAAGGGTCAATAAAAAAGGCATGCTCTTTTTTTAGTATATCTTTATCTTCTTCTCCAATAACAGGAATATCAGGGAATCTGTTGGAGAGCTCAGTGGTAATTATTTCTTGTGATTCACGATCAACGTTGGTTACCAGATCATGACAATCCTTTTTCTCTGATACTCTGAATTCTCTACTTTCATAATAATGTCGAATAAAGTTACCAGCTTTTAGTGACACACTAATAATGCTTTCCAGTATATCATATTTCATGCTGCCACACTCCAGATATGAGACCAATTTAAAAATATACTAATAGCTTAAATAAGGTATTATTAAGATTGTTCGGACTAAACTTCTAACTCATTTTCCTTAATTAAATATTTCACTTTACGAATATCTTTTTGCAATTCTTCCACTTGCTGTTTTATTTTATACCAAATGCTTTCCTGTTCATTCTCTATGCCGGAAAGTTCCATTTCATTTAACAAGAGATAAAATTTATGTTTAATTTTATTTAAATCAGTCAAAATTTCGTCCAGCTGTAATTCCTTATTGCTATCTTTTATCATTCCCTGAGTGATAATCTTCTTATCCCTAATGAGAAAGGTCTCACCAAGAGCAGGTGTATAAGCATCAAAGCCTAATTGTTGCTGGAGTAATTCAGCAAAAGATTCTGATTCTTCTTTTTCCCCGTGTACTACAAAAACCTTTTTAGGCTTGTTTCGCAATCCTTTCATCCACCATAATAATTCATCTTGATCTGCATGAGATGAAAAACCATCAAGATGATAGATTTCTGCTCTTACATCAACCATTTCATCCAAAATATCTAAGCTTTTTTCACCACTGACTATCCTTCTACCCAAAGTTCCTTCAGCTTGATAACCTACAAAAATAATTGATGATTCTTTCTTCCAGAGGTGTTCTTTCAGGTGGTACTGGATTCTACCTCCATCACACATACCGCTAGCAGAAATGATTATTTTACTTCTTTTAGAACTATTTATCTGTTTGGAAGATTTTGCCGTACTGGTCATTCTCAAAGATTGAAAATCAAGTAACTGATTTCTCTTTTCCATAATCCTTAAATCTTTTTGAGCAAAATCCTGGAGATTATTTCGATATATCTTAGTTGCAGCGATGGCCAAGGGGCTATCAAGATAAAACCTCAATTTCTTTAGCTTTTTGTCTTGTTTTGTTAATTGTCTCAGTTGTAAATTATAATAGTGACTTAATTCATAAATAATATCCTGTGCCCTCTGCAAGGCAAAAGCTGGGATAATAACATTCCCTCCCCTTTTTATGGTTTTATCAATAATGGAAAAAAACCTTTTCACTTCCTGTCGATAAGGACGATGTTTTCTTGCTCCATAAGTGGATTCAATTACTACATAGTCTGCTTCTTTAACATGTTGTGGATTTTTTAAAAATGGTTTATTCTTTCGTCCAATATCACCTGAAAATAACCACTTACAGGTTCTACCATCCTCGTTTACCCATAATTCAATAGCAGCTGAACCTAAAACATGTCCGGCATCCTGAAATCTGAAACTAATATTTTCATCAATACTGATTTTATATTGATATGGTGCAGCTCGAAATAATAAAAGACAGTCTAAGGCATCTTCAATACTATAAAGTGGTTCTACAAATGGTTCACCAGTTCTAAGTCTCCTTTGATTCTCCTCTTCTGCTTCTTCTTCCTGAATCTGTCCACTATCAGGAATCATGATAGAACAAAGCTCCATGGTAGATTTTGTACAATAGATCTGCCCATGAAAGCCTCCTTTATAAAGTTGGGGAATTCTTCCACAATGGTCAATGTGGGCATGACTAAGAATAATAAAATCTATTTCTTCAGGCCGAAAAGAAAATGGTAGATAATTTAAGCGAGTAATAGCTTCATCTCCTCGAAAAAGGCCACAATCTATTAAAAATTTCTTATATTTAGTCTGGATAAGATAACAGGAACCAGATACCAGACGATTAGCTCCTAAAAAACTGATCTTCATATCAAATCTCCTTTCTTACACTCATCACTAGTTCTATTTTTAGCTATCATTTTTCTATTTTAACACAGAAGTACAAATTATAACTCATTTAGTACTTTATTGGCAAATAATTCTGCTTTATGTAAATCTGTTAAATCAGGATGCCCTTTATTTATTCCGCCTAACAATACCAGAGGACCAAAGGTATCCCATCCTTTGATAGAAAGACAATCAAGTACTTTCAATCCCTTTTGTTCGGCTTTATAAATAATATTATTAAGAATACGCTTTATATATTTTTTTTCAATATTTCCGCTGGTGGTAAAAAGAAAGGTTTTTTGACCGGATAAAGCTGGTAAATTATCCAAGAATGATTGAATTTTTTGGTGTGGTTTACCAAAATAGATACCAGTGCCAATTCCAATTGCTTCATAGTCTAACAACTTAGCAGGCTTAATCTGATCTGGTTTGTATAAATCAGCCTGGAGTCTTTGAGTAATTACCTGAGCAACTTTCTCAGTGTTCTGGTGGTGATATGACTCATATATGATAATAATTCGTGGTTTTGACATCCCTTATTACAACCAGTAATTTGATTTCAATATTAAAATTTTATACTAATTTAACATAAAATCATTCTACTTTCCACTATTTTATTAATATTAATTTCAAAATACCTCCTTCTGATTATTTTCTAAGAAAAAGAATATATTTTTAAGTTTATTACTTTTTATTTCCCCAAAAATATATTAGAATATAAAATTAAAATATTCTTCATTTATTCATTCCAGAGACCAGATATAAATATATGAAGTAAAGGTAGGGATTATTAATATGACACAAAAACACGATTTTCAAATCACAGAAAATGCAAACTCAATTAAACCTTTCATAGCAATGGATGTAATGGAAAAAGCCCAGCAACAAGAAAAATCAGGTTTGCATATTATCCATCTGGAGGTGGGAGAACCTGATTTTGACACACCCCCCATTATTAAAAAGACAGCTATTGAGGCAATCCGGGATGGTGATACTCATTATACTAACAGTATGGGTAAACTCGAACTAAGAGAAGAAATAGTTAATTATTATCATAGAAAATATCATCTGAAGATTTCTCCGGAACAGATTATTGTTACTTCCGGTACTTCTCCGGCAATGTATCTTATATTTGCCGCAACATTAGAACATGGCGATGAGGTCATTCTTTCTGATCCACATTATGCCTGTTATCCAAAAATGATAAATTTTTTAGGCGGAAACCCGGTTTTTGTTCCCGTGTATGAAGAAGAGGATTTTAAATATAATCTTAAACTGATTAAAAAATATATCACTCCCAGAACTAAGTTAATTATGGTAAATTCTCCTGCTAATCCTACCGGAATGATTTATAGTAAAGAGAATCTTGAGGCTATTGCCAATTTAGGTTATTATACTCTTTCCGATGAAATATATCACGGCTTAGTGTATAAAGGAAAAGAGCATTCTATGCTTGAATTTACTGACCGCACCTTTATTCTGGATGGCTTCTCCAAACGATATGCTATGACCGGATGGCGTCTGGGCTATTTAATTGCTCCTCCGGAATATATTAGACCTTTGCAAAAAATTCAGCAAAACTTTTTTATCTGTGCCAATGCTTTTATTCAAACTGCCGGAATTACAGCTTTGAAAGAATGCGATGATGAAGTTAAAAATATGGCTGAAATATACAATCAGAGGCGTATCTATCTTCTCAAACGACTTCAGGAAACTGGTATCGCCTGTCAGGTAGAACCAGCCGGGGCTTTTTATGCTCTGGCTAATGTCAAAAAATATACTAACAATTCCTTTCAGATGGCTTTTGATATTTTAGCAAAAGCCAGAGTAGCTGTAACTCCCGGCATTGACTTTGGAAAGAACACAGAAGGTTATTTAAGAATTTCTTATGCCACCTCTTTAGAAAATATAAAGGAAGGGATGAATCGGTTAGAAAGATATTTTCAGAATTATCAAGCCTGATTATCTAGATTGTACTTCTTTTTCAAATAGCCTTATGTTTAGGAAATCTTATTTCAGCTATCACAATAAAAATAATAGTGGAGATAATGATACACCATACTCCTGGCCAGATTCCTAAGGGATAGTAGCCTGTAAAGTACATGGTAATAACACTTAATCCCCCAATAATAATGCTACTAAGCGCAGCTATTAAATCTCTCTTTGGCCAGAAAATACCAAAATAACTGGGTGCCAGAGCCAAGAGACCGGCAGAAGACATTACCGATAATTCAACTATAATGCCAAACTTTCCTAATGAAAAGAGAAAGGCCAATATCGCAATAACAGGCACCATAATTTTACCAAATATTAATTTAGTCTTTTCCTCTACTTCAAATAACTGACCATATATGTCCACTGTACACATAGAACTGAGAGTCAGAATAATAGAATTTATGGTAGATACAGAAGCTGCTACAATGCCCAGAAAGACTATAAGAGCTAACAGAACAGGCGTTTTTTCTAATATTAAGGGAGTAATCATATCTGTATTGGTAACCTCCGGAAAGATATGTCGAGCTGCCAGTCCCAGGTGAACTACAATGAGGGTATAAATCAGGCCAAATATAGAAAAGCCTATAATCATTATCTTGAGACTTTTTTGATCTTTTGGTATAAACATCCTTTGGGCAACCTGAGGATTGGTTAAAGCAAAGAAAAGCCAGGGAACAGTAAGTCCCAGAAATCTATGATAGGGCATTTTATTAGCTGCCAAGAGCTCAGTATGGTCATTTTGAATAATTTGAAAAAAGGAACCCACACCTCCCATAAAGTAGTTCATAACATAATATAAAAGTAATAAGGAAGAAACCAACATAATAACAGATTGCATACAATCAGTCCAGGCAACAGAACGCATACCAGCCCAGAGAGTAAAGACTAAGATTATAATCAGAGTTAAGAAAACGCCCACCTGATAGGGAATTCCGGTTAAGGTTTCCAGAAGATAGCCAATACCAGTAAACTGAACCGACATATAGGGTATTAACATAAGCATAGAGAATATAGTAGCAATACCGCCCAGCAAGCGACTCTGATACACCTTGCTCAGTAATTCCACCGGTGAAATACAATCATACTTTTTTGCTATTGACCAGAAATAAGGGGCAAACAATACTAATAATAATATGGTTCCCATTAAATAAGATAGTTCAAAACCCATTACGCTTATGCCCATGGAATAAGTCATGCCCACCAAACCTACCATCATAAAGGCACTATAGGTTGTAGCACTGTAAGTCATTGCCGAAACAAAGCCGCCAATAGTTCGATTAGCAATAAAGTATTCGACAATGCCCGGTCCTGTTCTTTTCCTGGCTAAATAAGAAACTAAACAACCCAGAAGAAACCATATTAGTAAACCCCAGAGCATAATAGATGGCCTACTCATTTTATTTTCCACCACCTATGATCAGGAGTCCATATAAAATAACTACCAGTGATAAAATTATCCAGAATAGATAGGCACCAAAAAATGTGGCAGGTAATAAAAAAGGAACAGTTAAACTGAATAAAATAAGAATAAGAAAAACTATTAAGGGCTTTTTAATAGGACTCAAATTTATTTTATCCATTTTATTCTCCTTTTTACTAAGGTTAAAAACATTTGCTTCCCACTTATTCCCACTCAGAAATAAATTCACTGAGATGCCTGTTTTGATTTAATTGGACCAGGGTATAGCCACTCCACCTTGCATAGTGTAAAATGGTATAAGCCGCAGTGTCCATATGAATACGCCAGAAATAAGGTTTGCTCATTTCCAGACAGGATGCTATTAAGGGCTTTAAGACAGCACGATGGGAAACGATAAGCACTGTCTTGCCATCAAAATCCTTTCTAATTTTATCCAGTTCTTTTCTAGCTCTTTGCTGAACCTGATCTAAAGTTTCAATACCGGGGACGGTTAGTTTTTCTGGCTCGCGTAACCATATTTTCCATTCTTCGGAGTATTGCTGTGCAATAAATTGTTTAGCCTGTCCTTCCCAGGGACCCAATTCAATATTATTTATTCCCTCATTTACTTCAATTTCAGCGTGGCATTGTTGACCAATAACCTGTGCAGTTTGTTTGGCACGTAAGAGGGGGCTGGTAAATATCTTAATTGGTTGATATAAGCTCATCTCAGCAGCTAATTCTTTTGCTTGAAGAAATCCAAGCTCATTTAAGGGAAAATCACTTCTTCCGCGAAATAGGCCTTCTCTGTTACCCTGACATTCTCCATGGCGAACCAGAATGATCTTTGTTCTATCTCTATGATTCTTACTCACCTGATTAAAAACCTTCTTGATTTATAAATTAATTAGCATTATTGTAAATCTATTTTCCACTAAAAGCAATTATCTTTTTCCCATTTCTTATGTATTTACATAATTATTTTTGCTTTTTTTAAGTATATTATAAAGCTGATGACTATAAAAATTGTTAATATAATAATCTCTTTTTGATATTTATGTTCGAAGTATATTTCGGATTGACCAATTTCCGGTAAGGGGATGGGATCCAGGGGAAGGCGATTTTTTATAGCTAAATCTCGAATATTTAAGAGATGAACTACGGGAATCCCTGCAGCTAAAAATTCAAATATTAATCCTCTTTCTGCAAGAGCAGGAATTTCCAGACCTCCCTGCACTAGACCATTAGGAAAAGTAATAGAGGCAAGGCTATCTCCAAAATTGGCAGAGGCTCCTCCAATATTGACAAATAATTCAATCACATTCCCTTCTGCTTCTTCCCGATAAATTTTTAACCTTTCTTGAATATTGCCTATTAAACTACCGGTATTAATAAATGTAATATGTGATTGCTCAGCAATGTCCTCAATAGTTTTCTTAGAATCCTGGAAAAACATCCCTTCTGCCTGATCTTGATTACCTCCCATAGAAACTGCTGCCAGTTTATAATTGATAATGTTTCTCTGATTTAAAATCTCCAGCATATCAATAAAAGTAAAATCAGGAATAGTGGCTCCATACTCAGAAGCTCCTATAGCATAGATGGAGATGGGAGTAATCTCCATAACCTTGCATGCCGTAAAAGTAGCCAGGATTAAGGCAGGAAATGAGCCACTGGAACCAACAGCTATGATATCACCGGATTTTAAGTCAGCCTGCTGAAAATATTTCACCATTAAGGCAGCAAAATCAGGATTGGTAGAAGTCCTTTTGGCACTAAGATTACCCAGAGTGGTGGTCAATTGGGTATATTCTTCACCAATTAATCCGGTTCTGTTGGGATCTAATTGATTATTGATAAGTATTCCTCTCGCTTCTCTTTCTTCTCGGATAGCCTCTAAAGATTCTGACATAATTTTTGCTGCCTGATATTGTAATTGATAATAAGGAGTCACTGTCTTTACTTTAGAACTTTCAGTTAAAACCAATCCTGTAACAACAATAATAAAAATCAATGTCAAATATTTTATAGATACCTTACATTTAATCCAATTTCTCATTTTATATTAACTTCTGAAATAATTATTCTTAAGATTTTATAAATACCCTCCTATATTAAAGATTGTGTTCATAATTATTTTGGTCTATTTTAGCATATTAAAAAAGACCAATTTAAGACCAATTCTGATAGGGTACTCTTTTTATGACTTCTGAAAGGCCTCTAAAACTGAAAATCCTTTGCCTTCATTGCTCTGGCTACTTGTAATACGGTAGGTCCTCTTAGGAGGGGATTTCAGTTTCAACTATCACCATGATAAAATTAATTTATTTTGCTAAATCATGAGCAAGCAGAGCAGCGCCTATAGCTCCTACTATTTGAGGTTCAGGAGGTAGATACAATTTTTTCTTTATTTTCTTTTTAAAGCTTAGTATTATTCCCCTGTTTTTAGCTACCCCACCGGTTAAGGCTATAACATCTGTAATAGGTAAGCGAACTACCATAGAATATATGCGATTGGTAATTGCTTCATGCAATCCGCGAATAATATCTTCTTTTCGATAACCATCCGCAATCAGTGATATAACCTCAGATTCTGCAAATACGGTACACATAGAACTAATATGTACTTTCTTTTTTGATTGCAAAGAAAGGTCTCCTAAATCTTCCAGCGCTACTTCTAAAGCTTGAGCCATTACTTCCAGAAATCTACCAGTCCCTGCGGCACATTTATCATTCATCATAAAGTCAATAACCTGTCCACTCTCAGAAATAGAGATAACTTTGCTATCTTGACCACCTATATCAATTATAGTGCGTACAGCTGGATTGAGCCAGTAAGCTCCTTTGGCGTGGCAGGTAATTTCTGTTATACACTTATGGGCGAATGGTACATTTATTCTGCCATAACCAGTTGCCACAATAGAAGTTACCTCTTTTCTTTGATAACCGGAATTCTGTAATACCTGTTCAAAGCATTCTCTGGCATTCTGATTTATTCCCACTCTACTTTTTATAACAACATAGCTTTCAATTTTCTGCTCATTCATCAATACTACTTTAGTAGTTATAGCACCGATGTCTATACCAGCTACGACCATGGTATCTCCTTTTTTCTATAATTGTATAATTAAGAATCTTAATTCTCAAGACTTTATCTATTTTGACTGAGAATTTCAAAAAAGGCTTCTAATCTTGTTCTGGTTTGTCCTTCTGAGTAATTGCGCTTATCTATGCCATCCCCGTCCAGAATAAACATAGGAATTCCCTTTGCCTTCAAATAATCTTTTATCATGGAAGCTCCCCCACAACTCTGGCGACATCCCCTTTGATTAAAATGAATTACTCCATCAATTTTATATTTCTTAATCAGATTTTCAATAGATGAAATGCGACGACTTAAAGATCCTGCGCCTGGATTGGCTAATATCTTGTCTGCTAAACCTGAAAAGGGTTGAGTAAGGTCATATTCTAACCAAAATACCTGGTTTATTTCTTCAAAAGCAATCACAGCCTTATAATCTAACATAATCTGCCAGATAATATTTGGATAGTAGGGTCTTAACTGGTGTAACCATAAAATTCGAATACACTCCCTCTCAACAACACCTTTATCCTGGATTGCATTGTTTTTTACTTCCCGGGCTAGTAATTCATAAAAATTCAATCCATCCCTTGAACCCAAAGAAGCAAAATACATATATAACTGATAAGCAAGCGCATTCCAACCAGATAATGGAGCAGGAACCTTTTCCCTTATCTGGTTAATTTTTTTAATCAGCAATGTGCTTTGATTAGCTAATTCGAGAGCTTTTCTAAGTTTAATCGAAGAAAACTGTTCATTAGTTCTTTTGCTTACCCATTGAACTAATTTTTTTAATTCATTGACTAAATATTTTCGAGAACCTTGATTCCTTTCATATGGTGGGTCAATCAAATAGTAATCACAACCATAATATCTGCTAACATTTTGAAAGAATTTTACTGAACCATCGCATAACAATGAAGTAGAAATTACCATATCTGGTCTGGGAAGACAATTTTTCAAAGACATCCCACTGGCAACCCGGTAAAAAGAACATAAATCCGGCGAATAAAAATTAGATTCAGCTGTCTCTATAAAATAATCTGCCAGATTAAGAGAAGCTACTGAAGCAGAAATCATTTCCGGGTATAGGGGAATAAGATCCAGAGCATAAAGTAATTCGGAAGGAGTAAATATACTAGCCCACACTACCGGTTTCTTTTGCTGATAAGCTATTTCCAATTGCCTGGTATAAAAATTTAACCAGAACAAGAAACTACTATCGGATTTTCTAAAATAATAACTTCCTACTTTCCTAATAAGTTTATAGGTGAAGGAGCTCTGAGCTAAGGATATGATGATTCTATCTTTTAAATCACTATTTATTATATTACCCAAATTCTATAGCCTCCATAAAAGCCTGTATTCTCGTTCTAACCTGTCCACTAATATTGTCGCTAAATTCTCCTTCTAAACATAATGAGGGTACTCCCAGAGATTTTATTTTTTCTCTTAATAAAGGTATTTGAAACAGAGAGATATCGCAAAATTTCTGAGTATAAAATATCACTCCATCTATCTTTCTGTCTGTGATAATTTCCAACAATTTTTCTTCTCTTGCTACGCTTTCCATCATTCTTGGGCAAGAAATCTTATGTAAATAAAAGCTGGCAATAGCATCAATCTTATCTGGATTAGTTTCATCTATTTTATTCATATAATAACGCCAGCCATTACAATGGTCAGCTAACTCAATAATTCCTCCATATTCTTCAATTACCTTAATTATCACTGCATTGTCCAGGACTGAGCCGGTCAATAATATTCTAGGAGTTTTTTTCTTTTCCCCCGGCTGATTCTGCTTTGTAATCAAATGGGAATCATACATTATAGAATCATTAGAGTATAGACCGTAAATTTTTTTTATTACCTGCATCCTATCTTGAATCAGTTTAAAAAAATCATAATAAGAAAGATTGGGATTCTGTTTTTTTCTCATTTCATCCAATCTCATAAAAATAGTACGGAATTCATTGCTCTCCCTGATGGCCTCTTGTAATGCTTCATCTGTTATTTCTCTGCCGGTAAAATCTTCCAAACTGTGCTTCAAGTCATACAAATATGATTTAAAAAGTTCTTCGCTTGCCTTATCTCTCTTTCTGGGTAAGTCCAGAAAATAAATAAAGGAATCTCTGAAATAATAGCTCATTACATCGTATAAACGGCGCATACCATCACAGGAATTCAATAAAATAAAAGGTGCCATAACATTATCCTGACCCTGCTTTATTGCCCAGCTTAAAATACTGCGTACAAAAGGACAAAAATTACTATCAAGAAAGGTATTAGCCAAAGAAGGATCAAAACCAAGTGGAATTACTCTCTGGGGTTGAAAACCGGATGCTAAAATTATTTCCTGAGGAGTATAGGAACAAAAGAAGGCTATCAATGGTTTCTTTTTTATTGTGATGATTTTATTTTTTTGAGAATGTGGTGGATATTCTAACATTAATCTTCCTTAATGTATTTTGAATTCCATAACAACTATTATTTATCTATTATATCAATTATGCTAATTTGTTGTGGAGATTTAATTATCATTTGAGGATTCCCATTATGTAATTGAATTAAACCGGTAACCTTTATTTTTTTATTTAAAAAATACACAGCTGGATTAGCAGGGTATAAATGATAATGTTCAGCGAAGATTACTAAATCTATGGTCCCCTGCCAATTACGCTGGAAATTTAAAAAGCAGGCCTTACCAGAATCATAAGTCCTTAAGATAGAACCCTCCAGAGTAACTATTTGATTAATATAGACGGGGGCTTCCTGCCAGCTAATTACCTTGACAGAATAATCTTCACCTTTAATTTGACCTGGTGGAAAAACTGAGAAAGCCCATAAACCATGTTTATTTTTTTCTGCCCTTAATGTCACTTCCTCTAATCTTTGATAATATTTGGCATCTAACGAAAGATAGCGAAAATCAGCCAGACCATATCTAAGCATTAATTCATTTATCATTTGGCTGTTCTTTTTTAAAAAAACATAACGCAATAGCCGTCCATGTTCATCCTTATCCTGAAAATCTTTCTCCAGGATAATCTCTTCTCCTTCGGTTATGTAAAATAAAAACCATTTGGCTAGATCATACCCCGGTTGTCCAATCTCTGGGGCATCAATGCCTAATAAACGAACTATTTCGTTAGTCTTCAGAAGGAATGTATCTCCATCTATTACCTGACTAATAAAATAAGTTTTGGCATTTGCCAGAATGGCAATTGAAGAGATAAATAAAATAATTAATAAATATCTTTTCATTATATCTAAATGGTTATTCATAAAAGATAAAACAATTTGGAATCGATTTTTTCTAGCATAATTTTTATTTCGAACCTCAGTCAAACAAACAATATAGCTGGTATATTTTAATCCTTATGGTTAAATATTTTTATTTAAACTTTAAACCATAAAAAGACTATATTTTGATTGTTAAGCAAAATTATTATTCTTAAGGGTATTATATTAATTAAATAAGAAAGGATTTTTACGAAAATTATGATAATTAAACCTTGATAATTCCTACTAAGCCCAAAATAGCAACAAATAATCCTACAAATCCTAATAAACCAAGATATTCCAATTCCTTTCGTAAAAATTTAAAATAGGCAAAAAAGGCAAAGAAAGTAAAAAATAACAATTCATAGGGATTATTATGAGCAAACCCCTGGAATCCTAAGAAACCGATAAAACCTATAAATCCATATAACCACGCTGAAAATTTCATTTTGATATACCATTCTCTCAATTTTCTTATTTTTTACAATGTCAGTAATAATAGTACTTTACTATAAGCTATTACTAGTGTCCCATGCAAATATCTAAATTGAAGCTAACAGTCCGCCATCTACATAAATAATCTGTCCATTAATAAAATCGGAGGCAGAAGAAGACAGGAATATAATGGTACCAATCAATTCATCAGGATTCCCCCAACGATGAGCTGGAGTACGATTTTTAAGCCAGGAATCAAATGACTTATCCTGACTTAGAGGAAGGGTCATCTCGGTAATAAAATAGCCGGGACCAATGCCATTAACCTGTATATTATATTTAGCCCATTCTACACTCATAGCTTTAGTTAACATCTTTAGACCACCCTTGGCTGCCGCATAGGGAGCTATGGTTTCTCTGCCAATCTCGCTTTGTAAAGAGCAAATATTTATAATTTTCCCTGATTTCCGCTTAATCATACCTCTTGCCACTTGCTGACTAACCAAGAAGGCTCCGGTAAGGTTGGTATCAATCACTTTTCTCCAGGCTGATTCTTCAAATACCTCAAGGGGCTTCCTTATCTGTATCCCGGCATTATTTACCAATATATCAAGGAAGCCAATCTCTCTCTCCATATTAACAATTTGTTCTTTAATCTCTTCTTTGTCGGTAATGTCGAAAGGGTATCCAACTACCTCCAATCCTTCTCCTTTTAACCTTTCCACAGCCTGTTTTAGCCTATTCTTGTCTTTGCCATTGAGCACTATTCGGGCTCCCGCCTCTCCCAGTCCTCGAGCCAAGACTAAACCCAAACCACGACTGGAACCAGTAATAAGTGCAACTTTGCCCTTCAAATTGAAAATATCTAACATCTTCTACTCTCCCAGATAGGCTTTTTTAACCTTCTCATCATTCAGTAGGTCTTCCCCGCTACCCTTTAAAACAAGACAGCCTGTTTCCAGTACATAGGCATAATCAGATATTTTTAAAGCAGCAAAGGCGTTCTGTTCCACTAAAAGAATCGTTATTCCTTCCTGACTGATTTTATGAATGGTCTCTATTATTTCCTGTACCAATAATGGTGCCAAACCCAAAGAAGGCTCGTCTAACATTAAAAGTTTGGGACGAGACATTAATCCTCTAGCTACTGATAGCATCTGCTGCTCTCCACCGGATAAAGTGCCCCCTTTTTGCCAGAGTCTCTCCTTTAACCTGGGAAATAGCTCATAAACCCACTCTAAATCTTTAGCAATTCCTTCATTATCTTGCCGGGTAAAGGCACCTAACTCTAAATTTTCCTTTACTGTTAAATTAGGAAATATTTTTCTCCCTTCAGGGACCATTGCTACACCCATCTTGACAATATGGTCAGTTGAAAAATTATTAATATTTTTATCTTGAAATATTATTTTCCCAGTCTTTGTTTTAACCAATGAACATATGGCTCTCAAGGTAGTGCTTTTTCCGGCACCGTTAGCACCAATAAGTGTAGTAATTTTACCTTGCGGTACTTCAAAAGTGATACCTTTTAAAGCGTGTATTCCACCATAAAAAACGTTCAAATCTTCTATTTTAAGCATATTGAGCTTCCACCCCCAAATAAGCTTTGATAACTTCTGGATTATGTTGTATCTCTTCGGGATTCCCCTCAGCAATCGTTACACCATAATTTAGAACTACTATTCTCTCGCATATTCCCATTACTACCTTCATATCATGTTCTATCAATAAAATGGTCAAATCAAAATCTTCCCTTATTTTCTGAATAAAACGCATAAGCTCCTTAGTTTCCTGAGGATTCATGCCTGCAGCTGGTTCATCCAGAAGTAAAATCTTAGGCTCTGTTGCTAAGGCTCTGATAATTTCCAATTTTCTCTGCTGACCGTAGGGAAGACTCCCTGCCTTTTCCAATTTGCATTTTTCTAAATCAACTTTCTCCAGTAATTCTATAGATTTCTGGTAGATGTTTTCTTCTTCCTTGACATAGCCTGGAAATTTAAAGATGGCAGAGGCGAGACCTGATTGTAAATGGAGGTGAAATCCAATCATTACATTATCAATGACTGTTAAATTTTCCATAAGCCTCACATTTTGGAAGGTTCTGGCAATACCTAACTTGGCTATTTTATCTGGCTTCATTCTAGTGATATCCATATTTTGAAAATATATCCTGTTTTCGGTAGGAGTATATATACCAGTAATCATATTAAAGACCGTAGTTTTGCCAGCACCGTTAGGACCGATTAATCCTACCAGCTCTCCGGTTATTAGTTCCAATTTGAAATGCTTCACTGCTGTTAAGCCACCGAATTTTATGGTGATATTATCTATATTTAATATTTCCATTAAGAGGCACTCCCTTCAGTGGGTTTTTTATTAGTAAATATTCTATTAATCAGTTGAAAGAATCCTCTCCAGGAGAATTCAATTCCCCCCATCAAACCCCTTTGTTTATACAGAATAAGAATTAAAAGCAGGACTGAGAAAGAAACCATCCTTAATCCTGGTATAGGTGGAAAATTAAGTGGTCCTAAATTAAAGCCAGCTTCAATAGGACGAAGATATTCTAGAAAGAAATTAAAGAGAAAAGCAGCAATAACTGTTCCGGTTATACTTCCTAATCCACCGAGCACTACTACAGCCAAAATATTAAAGGTCATCACGAACATAAACGCCTTTGGATCTATAGTAGTCAATAAACAGGCAAATAAGCCACCCCCTACTCCGGCAAAGAAGGCACTAATAGTAAAGGACATTACTTTATGATAAGTGAGATTTATTCCGATAACTTCAGCTGCAATCTCATTTTCTCTAATTGCCATTAACGCTCTTCCAAAACTACTATTAATTAATCCTTTAATAATATAAATGGTTACCACTGCTACCCCTACCGTCCACCAGAGATTGGTATATTCTGGAATACCCTTAATGCCCAAAGCACCATTAGTAATGTGAGGAATATTATTGGCAACGATTCTGATTATCTCGGCAAATCCCAGGGTAGCAATTCCCAGATAATCCCCTTTCAATCTTAGTACAGGTAAACCGATTACAAAGGCAGCCAAAGCAGCAACTAATCCGCTTAAGAATAAGGCTACTATAAATGGAGCGTGGATTACCGTAAAGGGCCAGGCTAAAGGTTCCAATATAAAAATTATTTCCTTATAATAAGGAGGGAGAACTAATAAGGCCGTTACATAGGCACCAATTGCCATAAAACCGGCATGACCCAGAGAGAATTGTCCGGTAAATCCATATATTAAATTTAAACTTACTCCAAGAGTAACATATATCGCACCGAGATTAAGAATTCTTATCTTATAAGCGTCCAATTTATTCTGCGCAAAGTACACAAATAAAAAAAGTATTATTAAAGCTATCAGGGTATATATTTTATCACTTTGTTTTTTCATTGTGTTACACCTTCTCTTGTACCTTTATGCCTAAAATACCATCGGGCTTAAACAATAATATTAAAATTAGAATTATAAAGACAAAGGCATCTCTATAACCTGACAGGGCAGGGAAAAATGTTACAAATAAAATCTCAGACATACCTAAAACAAACCCACCCAGCATAGCACCCGGAATACTACCGATACCTCCAACTACAGCAGCAATGAAGGCTTTTAAACCAGGTATCATACCCATGGTGGGAAATAGCTGTGGGAATCTAAGACTCCAGAGAATACCTCCTACTGCTGCCAGCGATGAACCAATAACAAAAGTTACCGAAATTGCTCTGTTTACATCAATTCCCATTAATCTGGATGTTTCAATATCTCTCGATATTGCCCTCATTGCTAAACCGGTTTTTGTTTGATAGATAATATAGATTAATAGGGATAGAAATATAATAGATATCCCAATGGAAGCAAACAGAGTTGATTGAATACGAATCTCTCCAAATTGAAAAAGTCTGGTAAAAAATGCTGGTCGATGAACAGATTTGGGAATACCAGAAAAAACTACAATAGCTAAATTTTGCAGAAAGAAAGATACTCCAATTGCCGATATTAAAGCTGAAATTCTAGGTGCATCTCGCAAAGGTTTATAGGCAATCCTTTCAGTCAATACACCAGTCAAAGCAGTTAACCCAATGGCAACCATTGCTGAAGCCCACCAGGGCAGATGAAAAATCAAGAATCCAAAATAAAGGAAATATGGTGCCAACATAAATATTTCTCCATGGGCAAAGTTTATTAATCTTAAAATTCCATAAACCATGGTATATCCTATGGCAATTAAAGCATATAAAGTACCCAGTGATAGGCCATTCGCAATATTCTGCAAGAATAGATTTATTGTCATGGACTTCTCCTTGTCATTATTGGAATGAAAACTTCATAATCATTATAGGCAAAAGAGATAGGACTTAATCCTATCTCTTTTGCCTATAATATCAATTACTTATCTATCTCAAATTAAGGATAGACAGTAGCTTCATATTTATATTCTCCGTTTACAATCTTCACTAAAACAGCCGGTTTAATAGCATCACCATTTTCGTCAATGGTGATAGACCCACCAGCACCCTGAAAACCTTTGGTAGAAGCTAAGGCATCCTTGATTGCAACTGGATCAAATGAACCTGCTCTTTCAATGGCATCAACCATTAGGTTATAGGAATCATAGCAAAGAATTGATACAGCATCAGGAGCTAAATTATATTTTTCTCTGAAAAGTTTAGCAAATTTTTCAGATTCAGGTGTAGCAGGTTGGTCTTCAGCAAAGAAAGTACTGGCAATTAGACCTTCAGAAGCATCTTTTGCTAGATCTATCAAAACCGGATTGTGTAAAGTATCACCACCTAAATATTGACCTATATACCCTAATTCTCTGCCTTGAATAGCTATCAGGGCAACGTCTCCAAAATATCCAGGGAAGAAGAGAGCTTCTGCTCCAGAAGCAATAATCTGGCTTAATTGGGCACTAAAATCTTGGTCACCGGTATTATATTTAGTATCACTTACAATCTCTCCCCCCAGTGCCTCAAAGGTTCTTTTATAGAAATTAGCCAGTCCAACCGAATAATCCTGAGCAATGTCAACTAACAGAGCAGATTTTCTAACTCCTAGAGTTTCATAAGCATACTGAGCCATAACCTGACCCTGGAAGGGATCAATGAAGCAAGCACGAAATACATATTCTTTTCCCTGAGTGACTAAGGGATTGGTGGCAGTGCCAGAAAGCAGCGGTATTCCCGCTTTATTGGCAACTTCACCGCCCGGAATAGCCATACCGCTACCATAACTAACAAAAACTGCTACAGCCCCTTCTCTTTCAATAAGCCTGGAAACCGCATTGGCAGCTTCAACTTTATCACTCTTATTATCAACCAGAACTAATTCAATTTTTTTGCCTAATACTGTTGGGATTTGCTCATGAGCTAACTCATAACCCCGCCAGCATAGCTCTCCTCCAACTGCCATAGCGCCAGTCATTGGTTCGGCGACACCGAATTTTACCACATCCTGAGCTAATGCTACGCTACCTATTAAAAGCATCAATCCAGCTAAAGCAAAAACAATTAAATTTTTTTTCATTTATTTTCTTCCTTTCTTTTCTATTAAGATATTTTGACAAACGCCTAATTTACTAAGAATTTACTAAGAACTAAATTCTCAAGTTTTTATATTTTCTTTATTATCACCTCCTGAAACTTTTTTCTTTTCAAAATCATCTGTATAATGGTTAAAGAGGCAACCTTCATACATTTAGCTTGAAGAACCTCTGAGCAAAATATACCGTTTTCTTATCATTTTTTATTCTACTTTTCCACTTTTAGCTTTTTACCTATATTTTAACTTAATATTGCCCGGAAATACAACTCCCTGCTTTGGACTTCGGGTAAAAAATGATCAGCTGGTTTATATTTATTTGTATGGCAAGAATATCCTATTTAATCATCACCATCTTCCAAGTAAGTCGTTTTTATGAATAAATAAATATGAATTGGAACTCAATTATCCAAATGATTTATTCAGGATTAAATCATGATTTACTTTAGAATAAATTTAATGGAGCCAGTATCTTGATTAACACTTTTTATTATAAGCTAAATTAATTAGTAAAAAAATCTTGGTCTATTTATATTAAAAATATTTAATTCCAGAATAAGTATATCATATAACAGAACAAAAAACACTCCCTGGTAATTCTTCTTATAAACAGCACGCACTATAACTGATAGCCTCAAGAAACCTAAGGAGAGAAGGGACTTTTTATTAGTTACTGTTTTCAATTCTTTTTTCTTTTTTTGTATATCTTTTAAAAGAAATATTTTACCGGTCATATCCCATCGAAAAAAAGCTTTTGGGCAGTACAAGAAACAATCAAAAACATTTTACAGCAGAGGCTTTAAAGGTGAGGCAAATATTGCTGCTTATATTTATGTTCATTTTTAGAAATGAATCACGGGTGATAACGCTAACTAATTCTACGCCTATATCTATTACTAATCTGATAAGATGGTTATGTTCAGAAATTTTAATTACTTTTCCTATAAACGAATTTTGAGCACTGGAGGCAAATTGATTATAGGATAAAATTATATCACTGGGAGCAATGTAAATATAAACATAACCTCTTCTTTTACTCACCAGGGCAAATTTTATTTCCTCTGTTATTTTACACCATTGCAATCCATTTTCCTGTATTATTTTGCCTCTAAAGATATTTTCCGGAATATGTTGAATAATCCTACCTTCCAGTAATGATATTATTGTATCAGCCAACCGATATGCTTGAGAAAGGTCATGAGTAGTAAAGATAACAGTAGTATTCAGTTCACGATTAATTTTTTTTATGATTCTTTCTACTGCTTCAATATATCTCTTGTCTATATTTGCAGTTGGCTCATCTAAAAAAAGTATATCTGGCTCTATTGCTAAAGCCCGGGCAATAACCACCCGCTGTGCTTCTCCTCCTGAAAGTTGATTCGATCCTCTTCGCTCAAAACCGGATAGTCCTACAATTTTAAGAACTTCTTTAATTCTTTTTTCCTGTTCTAAATAAGAAATCCCTCTTATCTTTAAGCCATAAGCTATATTATTATAGACTGTGGTTTGAAATAAAAATGGCTTTTGATGAACTAGAGTAATCTGTCTCCTGATTTTCAATAGGTCATTTTTAGAAATATTTTTTATTTCTTTTTCCTTAAAAAATATTTTCCCGTTATCCGGGATATCAAGCAAACTTAAAATATTAATCAGGGTAGTTTTACCAGAACCATTGGGACCAACAATGGCATAAATTTTCCCCTGTTCAAATGCAAAAGATGAAATATTCAATACAAGGCGCTTATCATAGATTTTTTTCAGATTTTCAATTCTAAGTAAAACGTAGTTATTCATTCCAATTAACCTTATTATAACTTTTTACTTTGTATATAACTAAGAAATACATTTATACTCAAAGAAATTAATAACAATATGATTCCTAGAGCTATACCAAAACCAAACTCACCTTTAGAAGTTTCCAGGGAAATGGCTGTAGTCATGGTTCTAGTAGATCCTTTAATGTTGCCTCCTAACATCATAGCTGCTCCTACTTCAGCTATAATTCTGCCAAACCCAGTAATAATTGCTGACATAATGGTATAACGACCTTCTTTTACCACTGCCCAGGCTGCTTGTATTTCAGTTGAACCCAGAGTTAAAGCAGTATTTCTTACTTTAGTGTCAATTCCCTGTATAGCAGAATGGGTTAAAGCAATAATAATTGGCGTTGCTAAAAAAAATTGTCCGATAATTACGGCAGTCGGGGTATACAACAGCCCAAAATAACCTAACGGACCTACCCGAGAAATAAAGGAATATATAATTAAGCCAACTACCACCGTAGGTATTGCCAGGGCATTATTCAGCAGTATAACTGTAAATTTCTTCCAGCGAAATTTTTTTACTCCAATTAAAAAACCAAGTGGTACACCGGTTAAAGAAGCTAAGAGAATAGCAATACCTGATACTTTTAAAGAAAATAATACAATGATGAAAACTTCCTTATTCAAAGAGAAAATTAATTGAAAAGCTTTCTGTAATCCCTCAAAAATAAAGCTCAAAAAACTACCTCTCTTTACAAATTTATCATAGAAGCGAACTTCCCTAAAACCACTCTACATTTTTTCTCATTTCGATTCTATAAATTTCTTCTGACAATCTTGTTAGAATATATTGTTTTCAGGATATTCCGAGGAAATCCTCTCCTTTTAGAACATCTGGTTTAATATCTATCTTAACATTTAATATTCACTTGGATATCTTCTCTACATTATTTTGGGTAATAAATGCTATTTGGATTAAGGCATAAATTATATAAATTATTCACTCCATAATTAAAATTTAACTCAGGTATATATGTTCCACATGTTCCTTATTACAAATTATTTAATAGTATCGGAATTTAGAAAAATTCCAATACTATTAAATAATGTAATTCACTGAAAACTATAATTTTTTCTTATTTGATAGCATCCGGGAAAAATAACACCTCACCGTGTTTTTTGAATTCCCCGACTATTTTTTGTCCTTCAATAGAGGTCATCCAAGCAATAAGCTGCATGGCTTCCATATATTTAACATGGGGATGTACTGCTGGATTAACAGCGATAATTCCATAGGGATTAAAGAGGCGGGGATCGCCTTCTGAAAGAATAACCAGCTTTATCTTGTCTCTAGTTGCTAAATAAGTCCCCCGGTCAGAAAGTACATATCCTTGTCTTTCATTTGCTACTAATAAGGCAGCTTCCATACCCTGTCCAATTTCCAGATACCACTCACCCTTTGGTTCCATACCTGCACTTTGCCATAACTCTAATTCTTTTATATGAGTTCCGGAATTGTCACCACGGGAAACAAAAAATGTTTCTTTTTCTGAATTAGCAATTCTGGTAAGAGCTAAAGCTGCGTCTTTTTCATCTTTTATACCTACAGGATCATCTTCCGGTCCTACAATAATAAAGTCATTATGCATAACATCCCTGCGATTTACTCCATAACCATCTTCCACCATCTTATCTTCCGCCGCTCTGGCATGTACCAGGACAACATCCACATCTCCATTTTCTCCCAACTTAATTGCAGCACCAGTTCCAACTGCAATTACTTCTACTTTTATATTGTATTTCTCTTCAAAAGGAGGTAGTAAAACTCCAAGTAATCCTGAATTTTCCGTACTGGTTGTTGTCGCTAATTTTATGTTTATCGGTGTAGCAGAAACTACAAAAGTTAAAGTTATCATAATTACCATAATTATACTTACCATTATAGAAAAATATCTCTTCATAAAAATCTATTTCCTTTCAAAATTATTGTATAAGCGACACGTAGATAATAAAAAACCAACACTGTGTCTGGTGTTGGCTAATTAATTCCACCTGATATCCACCTCCTTTCCAAACACGGGAGGAATAGGCGTTTCCGCTTATTCCCTTTTGGCTATTCACCATTACCTCAGTATTAGGTGTAATAGCTCGGAGTTATGTATTTTTAATCAATAATCAGCTTTTACTTAATTTATTATAATATTTGCCTTAGACTTAATCAAGCAAAATAGTGTTATATTTTGTTTTAATACATCTCCAGATATAATTCCCTGAATTTTTTTGTAGAAGCAGATGGAACATATAAAATATTTTTTAGATTTAAAATATAGTATATAATTGCTATAATTATTTATACTTTATTCCAAAAGATATTTATTATAAAGATACAAAAACCAGGTAATCAGGGAAGTTATCCCTTGAAATCCTTCAAAGAAGATGATATACGTTATACTATATAGTTCTAAATAGAAAGATTCCCCTTGAATATCTTATAGAAAGTACAATTAATTGCTATGAATAAAAAATTAAGAAAAGCAGAAAAAGCCTATAAAAATATAGATTTTATCAATAGCGGTGATGCCAGGGTTATTCGAATCTTAGCAGAATTACTGGAGCCCATGCAACGTTTTCGCAAATATAAAATTAATGATACAATTGTTTTTTTTGGTTCCGCACGAACCAAGCCTCCTATTGTAGCGATAAGGCATCTTAAAGAAATAGGAGAAAAGATTAACGCTATAGGTAGACAAAATAAAAAACATTTATTGGAAAAATTAGAAAATGCCAAAAATCAGGTTTTTATTGCCAGATATTATCAGGATGCTGTAGAATTAGCCAAACGCTTGACTGCCTGGTCTAAATCACTGAATTCAAATTCTCGCTTTGTAGTTTGTTCAGGAGGAGGATTGGGAATGATGGAAGCAGCTAATAAAGGTGCCAAGGAGGCTGGTGGTAAATCAATTGGTCTGAATATCAGTATCCCTATGGAACAAGTCCCAAATCAATATATTACTCCTGAACTTAATTTTGAATTTCATTATTTCTTTATGCGCAAATTCTGGTTTGTTTATTTAGCAAAGGGATTGGTTATTTTCCCAGGTGGTTTTGGTACAATGGATGAATTATTTGAAGTACTGACTCTACTCCAAACTAAAAAATTAGAAAAACAGCTACCTATTGTTATCTATGGCTCAGAATATTGGAAACAAGTCATTAACTTCGATGCTATGATAAAATATGGTACTATCAGCAAATCGGATCTAAAATTATTTCAATTATGTGATACAGTTGATGAGGCTTTTTCCTATTTAACTACCGAACTTACCAGGCTTTACCTTTAAGTACACAAGGGGACAGTTCTTTTGTGTTACTATTTTAAGAAAACAATGGTAGGGTATAAAGATACTACTATAAGATCTATAAGATTTGCAGTTTGTGTGTGTTTTCGAGGCAAGTAAATTCAGGAAGTGTAGCAATCTCAGGCAATCTCATCCTCTTATACCAGCATAGGATTGAGATAAAAAACTGTACTATACAAATATCTAATTACAAAATACTAGATAGCAGATACTACTAAAGGAGTTTTTTGGGAAAAGAATCACTCGGGAATAATCTCTTTTGATATAATAGTACTAATAATGCTAACACAGTTCTTAAGATACTTTCCCGGATTTTAGCACTTAAACTAATTTGAAATGTCTCCCCAGCCAAATTATCAAGATAATGAAATAAGATGACTATTAAAATACTTTTACCAGCTTTATAATAGACTGCTCCATACAGGATAGAAATGGAAATAATGCTCAGCATATAATTCCAGAAGGCAAGGCCTCCCAACCCCAATTGGTAATGATAGCTTCCTTTAATAAAAAATAAAGGTAGATGCCATATTGCCCACATCAATCCCAGAAAAATAGCGGCAATGGTAAAATCATATCTTTTTACCAGCTCTGGTAATGCTACACCTCTCTACCCTAATTCTTCAGTTATGGGACCAAAAAAAGCAAGAAAAAAGCATAAGATAAAGTCATTTCTGGGGCTATACTGAATTGTAACCTTGCCCAATTAAAGTCAGCGCCATTATTGCCGCAAAATACTTCACCAGAAAAGGAAAAATAAGTACCAGGAACAACAATTTTGGAGTAATCCTTTTATAATCAAGTAACCGTTAACCAATAGTTTTACCTCTCTTCTCGGCCATAAAAATTGAATAAAATAAAGAAAGCAGCAAGAGCCGAGCTTAACATACTTAAATATATTATCTGAGCAAAAAAGATATTGGTAATGGACCCTGATTTACAAAGTATAATTATTATTCCAGTTACGAAAAAAGGTAATCCGTGTGAAATGAAAAAGAAATAGATTATCTGTTTTAAATTTTTATTTATCTTTTTATCCACTTTTTTATTCATAAAATACTATTTTATTAATGTTTTTTTAAGAATCTGGTTGCTTATAGAAAGAAATAAGGTATTGCTCCCGTTCTTCTTTGAACTTTTCCAGCTCTGGAGTATAATAGGCTACTATCAACTGAGGAGGTATCTTGTCTTCCAGTAAAAGACCAATTTTATCGGTACCCATGATTTTATCGAACATAACAAGATTACCCGGTACACTCTTTGGGACCTGGAAATCTCCCTGTATAAAGGCATAAGCCAGAGCATAAATACCGCTTTTTGCAGGGTTGAAAACAGAAGGATCATAGATATCCAGACGTACTCCACCTGCTGTGTCCCGATCTTCAGGAATATACCATACTCCAGGGAGTCCTGCCTTATTGAGAACTTCAGCATACTGATATGAATCAAGTCCTTTACCACCTATCCATCGGAATTGGTCTCTTTGAAAAACGCCAGTTCCCTCTCCTAATCCAGTAGCCATATAGCCATATACAGATTGAAGATCCGGAACATTTGGTGAAGTCTGGACAAAAGGAAGCCCTGTTTCAGAGAAGGTCATGGCTCGATGATATCTCTCCATAGGGATTACAACTAAGTCAGCACCAATATTACGATTATAGAATTGAGCCAATTCTCCTACAGTCATACCATGGGACATAGGCAGATTATCTACCCCCACAAAGGATTTAAAATTATCCTCTAAAACTGGACCTTCCACAATTATTCCACCCAACGGATTGGGTCTATCCAAAACAATAATTGGTTTATTGTATTTTTCCGCTGCTATTATACAGTATTGAAGTGTAGACATATAAGTGTAAGTACGAGCTCCAATATCCTGAATATCAAAAATAAGGACTTCCAGCGAAAATAACATTTCCTCAGTAGGCATTCTGGTGTTACCATAGAGACTGTAAACAGGTATATCATAAAGTGGGTGAATATAAGAATTTATCTGGGCACCGGCTTTGGTTTTGCCATCCAATCCATGTTCGGGAGCAAAAAGAGCTATCAGCTTTACTCTGTGTGTAGCAAGGAGATTATCAATGAAGCTTACTCCTCTACTATCTACGCCGGTTTGATTGGTTATTAATCCTACCTTTTTACCTTCAATAAGATAAAAATAATCTTCCAACAGAACTTCATTTCCAAGTTTTACTAACGGCACATCAGCATAGGCAGAAACTAAAAATAAGGTAGTTAAAAAAGTTAATATAATTGATAAAGTAAAGACAATATAAATGATTTTTTGTTTTTGCTGATAGCTCAATAAATCAATATATTTATTTTTTGTTGTTTTAGACATTGACCTTCCCTTTTGTTGTTTTAATTATTTAAAGGGGAATCCTTCCCACTTTAGAATCCCTTAATTAGTATATAGTATACCAGTATATAGTATAAGTCGTTGGTAGCTAGTATTGGTATCAAGTATTTGGTTCTTAGAGTAAAATGGTTTAAAGTTTTCAGTTTTTGGTTTTCAGTTAAAATCTCATCTGGCATAAATGGATGAGATTGCTTTGTCGCTTTGCTATTGGCAAGGAACAAAAAAGTGCTCCTTATAATGACCATTTTGTTATTAGTCATGCGTATTGCATGAATCAAATGCAACAGTAATACTCAAAAAATTTAAACAAAAACTATAAACCTTTCACTGTCCTCAGGATATTCCAGGGGAATTCTTCCCCTGGAGAACTATTAGGTATAAAATTATAGGTATACTATATCATATTAATATCTAATTTAGCATATATTTCCTGAATTTAAAAAAGAATATTTTAGAGCATAGGAGTTTTTATGGAATTCCGATGCTATAAAATAATAGTGTCATATAATATCATAATAGTAATTACTACTATATAAGATATTAAATTGACAATTTATAATTAATCCAGTATTATTTGAAAAGTAGGTTTAGAAATCTGTTTTCTAAACCTAACCTGCTTAGAGTAGTGTATCATTCATCAGCTTATATATCTTTTACTTCCCTTAAGGCAATAATGGAAAAAATAGAAAGAAAGGGGGTAATAAATGAAAAATAGGCTTGCTTTTCATTCAGTAATATTTGACCTTGATGGAGTGATAACTAAAACTGCTACAGTACATGCTCATGCCTGGAAAAAAGTCTTTGATGAATATCTTAAATTAAGAGCAAAAAGAAATGGGGAACCATTTCAAGAATTTACTTACCAGAATGACTATCTTACTTATGTTGATGGAAAACCTCGCTATACGGGAGTAGAAAACTTCCTGTCATCACGCAATATTCGCCTTCCCTTCGGAGATCCCTCTGATTCTCCGGATAAAGAAACAATTTGTGGAATAGGCAATAAAAAAAATCAATTATTTGATAAACTGCTGCAGAAAGAAGGAGCTGAGGTTTTTGAATCAACCATCATCCTTATTAAAAATTTAAAAAATAACGGGATCAGAGTTGGAGTAGCCTCTTCTTCTAAAAATTGTCTCTCGGTTTTAAAATCTGTTCACCTGGAGTATTTATTTGAAACAAGGGTAGACGGAATTGTATCTCAAAAGTTAAATCTAAAAGGAAAACCGGAAGGAGATATTTTTGTGACCGCTGCTAAAAACCTGGATAGTCTTCCCGAAACTTCTGTGGTAGTGGAAGATGCCTCATCTGGAGTTGAAGCTGGTAGAAATGGGGGATTTGGTTTGGTACTGGGTGTAGCCAGAGAAAACAATGAAAAGGAATTAGCAAAACATGGAGCAGATCTGGTCGTACCTGATTTATCAGAAATAAGTGTTGATTTAATAAATAACTGGTTTTTAAGAAAACCAAAATCTTTTTTCTTATGTTTTGAAAACCTGAAAAAAGCACCCCAGATATTCCCCCGGGAACATCTTAATGGAAAAAATATTTTTATTAATCCTTACTATCAGCGTACCGGCAAATCTGTTATCAATACCAGGCAAAAAATGACCTTATTCTTAGATTATGACGGAACTTTGACTCCCATTGTAGAAAGTCCTGAACTGGCTATTATTTCTCCTGATATGAAAAAAACAGTAGAGACTTTAGCCAGCATTCATACTGTGGCAATCGTCAGTGGTAGATTAAGAGAAGATGTCCAAAATCTGGTTGGAATAAAGGGTATTTTTTATGCCGGTAGCCATGGTTTTGATATAGAAGGACCAGGTGGTTTCAGTATGATTCACCCGGATGCAAAAAAAACTATCCCTTTGATTTCTAGAATTATAAAGCTACTAAAAGAAAAACTGAATAATATAAATGGGGTCTTGATTGAAGAGAAAAAATTTAGTGTAGCAGTTCATTATCGTAAGGTAAAAAGTTCAATAGATTTACAATGCATTAAAAAGGTAGTAAATGATATGGTACAAAAATATGATGAGTTGAGAATATTAAAAGGTAAAAAAGTTTTTGAAATTCTTCCCAATATAGACTGGGATAAGGGTAAAGCAGTTAAATGGATTATGGATGCTCTTGATATAACCTGGGAATCAACAGCAGCATTCTACATTGGAGATGATACCACTGATGAATATGCCTTCCGTACCATAATAACTAGAGGTACTGCCATTTTAGTCTCAGATGATCCAGAAAAAGCTTCCACTGCTGATTTTCAGTTACAATCACCAAAAGAGGTACAAAGATTCTTTGAACAGGTTATGGCAATTTATAAAAAACAACAATAATAATTACGGTTCTTCTCCCTGGTCCTTAGAATACTTTAAATTTGAACCAGGTCAAGAAAAACTTAGAGAGGCTTTATGCACTTTAGGCAATGGCTATCTGGGTACCAGGGGGGCTTTTAACGAATCTACTGCCTCCCGAATCCATTACCCCGGAACCTACCTGGCAGGAGTATATAATAAATTAGACAGTAACGTTGCCGGAAAAACCATTGCTAACGAAGACCTGGTTAATTGCCCCAACTGGTTATCTCTGACTTTTAAAACCGGTCAAGACCAGGAATGGATAATGCCCTCTCTTCATCATATTGTTTCCTATTATCAAAAATTAGACCTGAAAGAAGCACTATTAATTAGAAATTATAAAATTAAAGAAGATTCCGGGAAGATAACCAATGTAGAAACCCGTCGAATAGTCCACATGGGCAATATACATCTGGTAGCACAAGAATATTCTATTATTTCTGAAAATTACGACGGTGAAGTTATTATTCGCTCCGGTTTAGATGGTAATGTTGAAAATAGGGGAGTAGAAAGATATGGTGAACTGAATTCCTTGCATCTGATAGCAGAACCAAGCGGGGAATTTTCTGATGATGGTATCTATTTAGCTGTTAATACCAACCAATCAAATATACAAATCGCTATGGCTTCTCATGTATCTATCAACAATAACGGTAAGGAAGTGAAATTAACTTCCACCAATACCAAAAAGGAAGAGAAAGCTATCTTTCAGGAATTTAAAATCCAGGTAAGAAAACAAGAGAGATATACTGTAGAAAAAATAGTTTCTATTTATACATCTCTGGATAAGGATAGCAAAAATCCCTTAAAAAGTGCTATTGAATCAGTGCAAAAAGTTTCTGATTTTTCATTACTATTAGCATCACAAAAAGAAGTTTGGTCTAATCTCTGGAATATGTTTGATTTAGAAACAGAAGGACCTATCTTCTCACAAAAAACCTTAAGGTTACATATTTTTCATCTCCTGCAAACTGCCTCTCCCCATAATTCTAAATTAGATGTGGGCATACCTGCCAGAGGTCTATCCGGTGAAGCTTATCGCGGTCATATCTTTTGGGACGAGGTATATATTTTACCATTTTATGATTATCGTTTGCCGGAGGTAACACAATCTACCCTGCTCTATCGTTATCGCAGATTAGAACAGGCTAGAAAATATGCCAGAGAAAATGGTTACCGGGGAGCAATGTTCCCGTGGCAAAGCGGCTCCAGCGGAGAAGAAGAGACACAAATTATTCACCTTAATCCCAAATCCGGTAAATGGGGACCTGATTATAGCCGAAATCAGAGACATATTTCTTTTGCTATTGCTTATAGTATATGGGAACATTGGAAAATAGCACATGATTTTGATTTTCTGTGTAAATATGGAGCTGAGCTATTCCTATCAATTGCCCAATTTGGGGCTAGTTTGTCCTATTTTGATCCAAAAGATCAAAAATACCATACCAGAGGATTAATGGGACCAGATGAGTTTCATGAAAAGCTTCCTGGGTCAATTGAAGCTGGTTTTAAAGATAATGCTTATACCAATATAATGATTGTTTGGACCTTGCAAAGAGCACTGGAGATGCTGTCATCTATACTTCCTCTAAAACGAAAAGAAGGGTTGCTTAGAAAATTAAAAATAAATCAAGAAGAACTAATAGTTTGGACCGAAATTACCAGAAAGATGAATTTGATAATAAATGAAGAAGGAATTATTAGCCAGTTTGATGGCTATTTTTCTCTGCCAGAACTGAACTGGAAGGCTTATAAAAAAAAATATGGTAACATTCAGAGAATGGATCGTATCTTAAAAGCAGAGGGTAAATCTCCCAATGATTATAAGGTAGCAAAGCAGGCTGACACTCTTATGCTGCCCTATTTATTTTCTCTATCAGAACTAGAAGACATTTTTCATCAATTGGGATACAGATTTGATGAAGAGATTTCAAGAAAAAATTATAACTATTATGTTCAGAGAACCTCTCATGGCTCTACCCTTAGTAAAGTGGTGCATTGCTATTTAGCAGATATTTTAGGGCAGTCCAAACAATCCTGGAAATGGTATTGTGAGGTGCTAAACTCCGATATCAATGATATTCAAGGCGGAACTACACCGGAAGGAATACATACCGGAGTAATGGGTGGTTCCATAAATATTGCTCTGAAAAGATATGCCGGTGTAGATGTAATTAATGGTATAATAAATATAGATCCTGACCTTCCTAAAAAATGGAAACATATAAAATTTAAGATAAAATACAAATGTATCTGGTATTCCCTGGAAATAGAAAAACATAAAATTAATGTTACCCTTTCCGCTACTAAAGCAGTACCGGATAATTATCAGGAAAAAATTAATATACGCCACCAAGAATACCTGTTGAATTTGAATAAAACATATACCTTTTATCTTAAATAAATGGAGAGATAAATGACCAAAAAACAAATTCTTATTGTGGACGGAGATGTTATGCAAGCAGAGAGACTGAAAAGGAATCTGGAATTAGAAAATTATATTGTTGATGTGATGTATCATGGTACTGAAGCAATAGTGACTTTGAAAAGAAAATGGGTTGATTTGATTATCTCTTCCATAACATTGCAGGGAACTATGAATGGTATTCAATTATTACAGGAGATAAAAAAACATAAGGAATTTAGCAAGATTCCTGTTATTATTACAAGCAGTAAAATTAATCTGGAAAAAACTATCTATGATATTGGAGCAACTCTATTTATAGAAAAACCATATGATATTTTTGAATTAGTTAAAAAAATCAAATATATCTTCCCTGAATAATAATGATATTGAGATAAATATTTAAGAACAATGTTTTTGAGGTACAGAAATGACCAGAATTCATTCTTTTAACCTGCAAAAGTTAGCAGAGCGATTAAAACAGATAAAAGCAAAAGATATTATGACCGAAGATGTTGTTATCGTAAAAAAAGATGATACCCTCGCTGATGTTGCTGAATTGATGATTGATAAAAGGATCAGCGGTTTTCCGGTTTTAGAAAATGATGAAATCATTGGTATAATAACAGCAAATGACCTTTTTCTAGTAATGGATATGATAAAGACCGGAGAAGTATTAAAAAACAATAGCGCTGATTATTCCCAACCAAAGGTAAGCTTTGCCATGTCTACAGAAATTATTACCGTGAGTCCTGAAGGAAATCTTGATGAAATTATCGCCTTAATGAAATATAGAAACATTCACACTCTACCGGTAACCACCCAGAATAAACTGGTGGGAGTAATCGGTCGTCGAGATGTATTTAAAAGCTTTTACTGTGCAATTCGAGATTTAATATTATAATAATCCGGTTTTTTTATTGAATTCAGCAATAAGTTCATCAATTCTATCAACCTGATTACGAATATCATACCAGTAATTATCATAATCATACCACTGAGAATTTAATTCTTCTAAATCCTTACCCTGCTGTTCTATCCAGGTAAAATATTTTAAATTATGAATCCTTTTTCGATCATAATAGGTTAACTCCTGCAAGTAATCAGTAGTTAAAGCCATTAGATTACGATGGTAGTCAATGGCAGCATCCTGGTTATCATAGAGACCAAACTGTTCTTGCAACTCCTTTAATCTGGAACCATAGAGCTCCATAGAATCGGTAAATACGGTAAATACAATGTCTTTTTCAGTAAGTTCGTAGTATTTAGCAAACTTAATAGCCATAATTAAATTAGCAACACTGGAAATTCCCAGTAATGGCAATTGGTCAATTATGTCATCTTCTATCTTCAACTCCTTTAAATAATCCTTTCCAGCAGGTTCATTAAACAACCGGATGATCCCCATAGCATTGTTGTCATCAACGGCAATGACCAAGTCGGTATTCTTTACATTATGAATCCAGGGTACATGCTTATCGCCAATACCTTCCAGACGGTGAGCACCAAATCCATTTGCTAAGAGAGTCGGGCATTGTAAAGCCTCCCCTGCAGCAATTTTGCTATTGGGAAATATCTCTTTTAAATAATCTCCGCAGCCTATGGTACCTGCAGAACCTGTAGTTAATACTATGCCTCTAAATTTTTCACTGGAATTCATAACCTGGTCCAATACCTCTTTAATCGCTTGTCCGGTAACTTCATAATGCCAGAGGTAGTTACCAAATTCTTCAAACTGGTTAAATACCACCACATTATCTCTGGTCTTTTTTAATTCCCAGGACTTGTCAAAGATCTCTTTCACATTACTTTCTGAACCTGGTGTACCAATCACCTCTCCTGCTACCTGTGATAGCCATTCAAAACGTTCTTTGCTCATGCCTTCTGGTAGAATGGCAATTGATGCACAGGAAAGCAAGTCCGCATTATAGGCTCCTCCCCGACAATAGTTACCGGTAGAAGGCCAAACTGCTTTATCTTTAGTCGGATCAAACTGTCCGGTTATCAATCGTGGAACCAGACATCCGAAGGTAGCTCCTACTTTATGCGATCCAGTTGGGAACCACTTGCCTACCAATCCAATTATCCGCGCTGGAACACCGGTTAATTGTGAGGGTAATTCTAGAACATTAACGCCACCAAAAAGTCCACCAACTTTTACCGGTTGATTCTTCCAGGTAATGCGAAATAAATTGTAAGAGTCAATATCCCATAAACCAATCTTTTTTAGTTTTTCTTTGATTCCTTTTGGAATAAGCTCTGGATTTTTCATTTGCTTAAAAGTGGGAATAATAATATTCTTTTCCTTAGCTCTTTTAATTGTTCTTCTCAGTTGTTCTTCATTTATAGTTAAATCAATCATGTTCAAATTCCTTTATCAATAATAGAAGGCTAACTTCTGTTAAAATCATCTCCAAACCAGAGAGTAATTTCCCGTCTTGCTTCTTCTACTGATTCAGAAGTATGGACTAAATTGTATAAGACCCTTTTTTCCGGGGTAGAGCAATCGGGAGAATCTGCAGAAAAATCACCTCTGATAGACCCCAATTCCGCAAAAAGAGGAACTGTGCTACCTACAATTTTTCTGGTTACCTCAACTGCATGGTTACCGCTTAAGATAAGAGCTACCACAGGACTAGCAGTTAAATGCTGAATTAACCATTTTCTAATTATTTGACCAATTTCCAGGGCATCTTCGGTACCCAGATCTTTCCTTAAATCTAAATTATATTTCTTATAAGTATCTATTGTTTTGCTTCCCACATTCCTAATCCAGTCTTGCTTATCTGGATAATGCTTTTCTATTATTTCCCTGGTAGGCCGTATTATTTTCATTTCCTCTAAATTTAAACCTACTCCTTCAAATCGAGATATAATCTCACCCACCTGAGCTCTTTTTATGGCCTCAGGTTTGATTAAAACCAATGTTTTTTCCATGCCAGCATCCCTTCTATAAATAAACTTACCCCTATCATAAATTTACTATTAGTATATATTTTCAAGTATAACTGAAAATGATAAATTTTATAGGTTTTCAGTAGTTAGTCTTATTTTTTCAGTTTAAATAATAAACGTTATCATGATCATAATGATTTTAGTTTGAAAACACTTATCCTTATACTCTGATCAGGAATAACCTTAATCATCTTTTAAATGGTTAAATAAATATGATCATATTCGGCTTAATCTTTTCATAGTATCCTTGAGAACTTCGTATGCTTTTTTATATTCTACAAAATACTGGTCATAAATTTTTTTCACCTTCTCATCAGGATATATGGGATTATTGAACTGTACCCAATCTTTTATCTTCTGATAAGAATTTAAAATCCCTGTACCAACTCCAGCTAGCAAGGCATCTCCATAGGGTGCCTCTACATCTTGCTTGAGAGTTTTAATAGGAAATCCGGTTACATCTGAAAACATCTTAAGCCAAAGAGGTGATTTAGTGGCTCCGCCGACCATTATGCAATCCTCTGCCAGCTCTAATCCACTTTCTAAACCAGCTTCAATGTTATGTCTTAAAGAAAGGGCAACTCCTTCCAGAATCGCACGGTAGATATGATTCCTGGTATGATATAAGGTTAAACCAATTATAGTTCCTTTGGCATCAGGGTCCCAGATGGGTGAACGCTCGCCCATAAAATATGGTAATAATAAGAGCCCTTCTGAACCGGGAGTAATTTTCTCAGCTTCTTTATCCATAAGCTGATATGCTGAGACATTCAATTCTTTTTCGGCAGACATCTCCTTTTCTCCGAATTGATCCCGAAACCATCTGACAATACCTCCGGCAGTTGCAGCTCCCCCAAAAGTATAAATCATCTCATCGTCATAAGCTACATAGGGAAAACTAACTAATTTTGGAGATAGGTGCTGTCCTTTATGCACCACTCCCCAGCATATGGAAGTACCGGCCATAGCTACATGGCTCTTTTCTTCAAGAACTCCAGCACTTAAAGAAGCTACTGGCGCATCTATTCCACCAGCAACTACCGGTGTTCCTTCCAGTAAACCACATAACTGCGAAGCTCCTCGGGAAACTTTACCTATAATATTAGCAGATTTTACGATCTGTTGGGGTAACATTGACTTGGGAATACCAAGTATATTACACATTTCCTCAGACCAGATTCTCTTTTTTATATCAAATATTCCACCAATATTTCCTGCTGAAGAAAAATCTATAATATTCTCTCCAGTCAATTTATATATTACATAATCTTTGGGAGTTATAAATTGAAAGATTTTTTTCCAGTTATCTGGCTCATTATTCCTAATCCACATCATCTTGGTAAATCCATAATAGGAATCGACATAATTTCCGGTGATACCAAAAATTTTGTTTTTATCTACATTATCCTTTACCCACTGAACTTCCTCAGTTGCACGTCGATCCATCCAGATAAGGCAGGGTCTTATCGGCTCTATCGCCTTATTAACCGGTATACCAGAACCACCGTATAATCCACTCAAGGCAATTCCGGCAATCTCACCTGGTTTTGCTCTGGACTTCTCTAAAGTCTTACTTATTGTCTCAAAGGTTGCCTTTACCCATACATCAGGCCATTGCTCAGCCCAGGTCGGTTTCGGCTTAAGGACATCATACTCTGAAAATGCTGATGAAATTATCTGACCATCAGGATTCACCATTACTGTTTTAGTACCCTGTGTACCAATATCAGTTCCTAACAGAAACTGGCTTGACATCTTTTATCTCCTTTTCTGTCCATATTTTTCTGTATAATTTTTATGAAGTATTTTCACTATATCTCCTGGAATAATTTGTGGTTCTCCCAGAATTTTAGCTATAATTATGACTTTAGCCGCTTCTTCTAAAAAGATAGCTGCCTGCAAAGATTCTTTAATATCTTTCCCGATAGTAAATGGACCGTGATTTTTCATAATTATAGCTTTAGAATTTCCTATTTTGTTTACAATTTCTTTACCAATCTCTTCTTCTCCAATTAATACCAGTTCACCGAGTGGTATCTTGTCTCCAAAAAAATCGGCCATAGCAGTAAGACAAACAGGGATTTCCATACCAACAGCTGCAAAGGCACTGGCATAAGTAGAATGAGTATGGATTACTGAATTTACCTCAGGCATATGTTTATATACATAAAGATGGGTAGCCATATCTACTGAAGGTTTTAAGGATCCTTCAATGGTATTACCGTTTAAATCAACTACTACTAAATTGGAAGGTGATAAGTCTTTATAAGATACTCCACTGGGTTTAATAACAACAAAATTGGTTTCTGAATCTCGTGCACTTACATTTCCGGAAGTCCACATCACCAATTTATTATCCCATAGATTGATATGAGCTTCATATACTGCTTTTTTTAAACTTTCCAGCATGTTTTATTCATCTCCCTCCCCAGCATATAAATTATTCTTTTTTCCAATAAAATTTCTATTTTGAATTACTCCGGATTAGAAATTACATATGTGCAATTCTCTTCAATTTAATTTATTTAGTTCTGCTTAGCTCTTGTGAAACCGACGCACATGAACTTCTGATAATAAGTTCAGGCTGATAGATAAATGCTGGTTTATCCTCTTTGCCTTCAATCATATCTACAATCATACGTGCAACTCGTTTACCCATCTCATCTTTTGGGTGGTTTATGGTGGTTAATTTAACTTCAGTTGCTATCGCCAAATTTGAATTGTCATATCCCACTACCGAAATATCGACAGGTATTTTCAGGTTACTACGGCGTATAGCTTCAATAACCTGAATAGTTATCTGATCATTATAGCATACGATAGCGGTAGGACAGTTCTTTTTTCGCAATAAGTCCATGGAAAAGTGGAAGGGATAAGAAAACAATTGTTCAGTATTATAGTTACCTAAATACTCATTATTAATAGAAATACTATATTCCTTTAGGGCAGATAGAAATCCCGTCTGTCTTCTTACTCCCTGTAAATCATCAGAGAGAAATATACCGGCAATATTCCTATGGCCTAATTCTAATAAATATTTAGTAGCAAGATAACCGCCTTTTTCATCATCCATTATTATATAAGCAGAATCAAGGTCAGGGTAAGTTGCATGCAGAAAGATGTATGGTACACCACGTCGCTCCAGCTCCTGGAAGTACTTCAAATTTAAATTAGGTCTAGCACTTTTCGTTGGTTCCACAATCAATCCTGAGATATCCTGTTCCAATAATCTCTTCATGCATTCTTCTTCTCTTTGTTTATCATTACCTGTACTGGCTATACTGAAGGAAAACCCTGATTCACATAGGATTTCTTCAATACCCCTGATGATATATGGAAAAATATAATTGGAAATATAGGTGGTTAACACCGCTATTCTTCTCTCTTTCTTGCTCCCCCGATAAGCACAAAAAGTACCTTTACCCTGTTCTTTATATATCAATCCTTCATTCTCCAGTTCACTAAAAGCATGGCGTACAGTGTGCCTGCTTATCTTAAATTGCCGGATAAGTTCACTTTCGGAAGGTAATTTTTGTTTGGGTAAAACACCTCCACTTTGAATCATATCCTTTAGATATTCTTTTAGTTGATAATATTTTGGTATAAATTGATCATTTTTCTCCATAAGTGTACTACTCCACTACTCAATACGGATTAAGGTTGGCCTAAACAGTACCTTCATAGCATATTTATCTAAATGGATTTTCTTTTTTATAAAGTAGAGATTCGGGCTGATTATAAGAAATATCCTCGATTTGCAATATCTTCATAGCTTCAAATAAAATTTTACCAGTGTGCTTGAACGCTACTGCAGTATGATGAGGAAATCTTTTTTCAATAAGTACATGCCGATAAAATCTAGCCATCTCTTTTACCGCAAATACAGCAATGCTGCCAAAAGATTTTGGATTTATGTCCAAAACTTCTCCTTCAGCTAGGTAACTTTTTAGTTCACAACTGGCAGTCCCCTGTAATCTAAAGAGAGTAATTTCTCCCGGTCTTATTGTTCCTTCCAGAGTCCCCCTGGTTATATCAGGCTCTTTATCCTTCTCCAGTAACCTGTGCATTATTAATTGATATTTTAATTCAGCATCCTTTAAAAAACAAGAAGGAGTGTTGCCACAGTGAAATCCCATAAATAAATCATTTAATCTGTAGTCTTTTACTTGATCCTTATTTTCTTCATAAATATCTTTAGGTACAGTATTATTTATATCTAATAAAGCTGGTGGTAACTTAGTAGCAACGGTAATGATATATTCACTTAAGGCACCATATATATCAGTCTCACAAGCTATTGGTATTCCTCTGTAAGCAAACCGAGAATTAACAAAACAGGGCACGAATCCAAATTGGGTCTGGAAAGCTGGCCAGCACTTATTGGCAAATGCCACAAATTTAGATGCACCAATATTATGCTCCAGCCAATCTTTTAAAGTAAGTTCATACTGTGCTAATTTAAAAAGCAATTCGGGATATTTACTCCCTTTATTTAATTCCTCTTCCATTTCCTGAACAATTGCAGGTATCCTGGAATCATCTTTGTGTTTATTAAAAGCCTCAAAAAGATCTAATTCCGAATTTTCCATTACCTCTATTCCTAACTTATAGAGAGGTTTTATGGGTGCATTACAAGCTAAAAAGTCATAAGGCCTGGGACCAAAGCTAATTATTTTTAGTTTTTTCAGGCTAAGGATTATTCGAGCAATATTTTCAAAGTCTAAAATCATATCAGCAACATCACTGGCTATACCAACAGGATACTCAGGAACATATGGATATATTTCCCTGAGTCCCATATTGTAAGAGGCGCTTAACATACCACAAAAGGCATCACCACGACCTCCGATCAAATTTTCTCCAGTCTCTTCTGCTGCTGCAACATACATAACAGGCTCTGCAAATTTCTGAGCCAGAATTGTTTCTGTCCCCTCAGGTCCGAAATTGCCAAGATAAATTACCAATGCATTAATATTTTTCTCTTTTAATTCAGTTAAAACAGCCAGTACATCCCTTTCATTCTCTACCACTTTTTCAATACCGGTAATACTTATATTTTTATTTTGGCATGCTTTTAGGAGCATATTTTTTCTATTACGACTGAGTTCAACGGGGAAACAATCACGACTTACTGCAACTATCGCTAATTTTACTTCCGAAAAATTAACCATTATCGTCCTCCTTAATATATTTTATTTATAGTATTTTCGAATACTGTTTACACTTTAGAGTAAATTCATCTGAAAAAATAAATTATCAAAACCACAATACCCTTTAACTCCCTTTTCTCCTCTTTGACAGGGTATGAATAATAATTGATACTATAATTAAAATACCGCAAACAAATTGTGTCCAGAAACCAGACAGTCCTGCCGCAACAATTCCTGCTTCCAGTGAACCAATAATAAAAGCCCCAATAAAAGTACCCTCAATACTTGCTTCACCGCCAAACATAGAAGTACCGCCAACAAAAACAGCAGCCATTACCATCATTAAGTATCCTTCTCCGAGGGTAGGCCACCAGGTTCTCATCCGATAACAGCTGACTATTCCGGCAAATGAGGCCACAACTGACATTAAGATAAATACCATGGTCTTCATTCTGTTAACATTTACTCCCATCATCCTGGCAGCTTCCTGGTTATCTCCTATAAATAATGCCTGTTCACCAAATTTATGCCTTAAAAGCAAAAAATAGAAAAACACTGCTAATCCCAAAAACCAGATTGCCTGGACTGGTATAACCCATAACCTCTCTGCAAATATTTTATAGGAAAAAGTAGTATCCAGAGAAACTCTTTTAGCTAAACCACTAGAGATGATATTACTAAAACCTCTAATTAAAAACTGCATTCCCAGGGTAGCTACAATAGAAGGAATGCCTATCAAGGTAACTAATGAACCATTAATAAATCCTACTATTGCTCCTGATAAAAGACCAACTAGAAAGCCTAAAATAACACTATTAGTAGCCTCAAATGTGACAGCAAAAATATATCCGGAAAGAGCCATGACAGAAGGAAAGGAGAGGTCAATCTCACCCATAGCCAGAACAAATGTTAAGCCAAGAGCCATAAAACCCATTATGGGAACTGTAGATAAGAAAGCCTGATATATCCTACCTTTTAAGAAAACCTCGGGACTGGTAATCATAAATAAACCAAAAATACTGATAGCCATTATTATTAAAGCTATCTGTGACTTATACCTGGTAGTACCTTTTGTTTCGGAATTATTATCTAAATTGTTCATCTTACAATTTCCTTCCACTCTGGCTGACTGGTTTACCCTGTTCAGTATGTCTAATCATTTCCTCACTCAATTCGTGTAAAGATATTTCTTTACGTTGATAAGTACCAACAATTTTCCCCCTATCAATTAACACAAAGCGGTCTGAAACAGGATAAATATTGGCAATATTATGAGATATATAAATACAGGATTTTCCTTTATTCTTTATATCCTGAATAAACTTCAGGACTTTGTTTACTTCTTGCAATGATAAAGCCATAGTTGGTTCATCAAGAATAACAAGATCTGCCTCAAAGTACATTGCTCTGGAGATTGCAACTCCTTCTCTTTCACCACCAGATAAAGTTCTTATAGCTGAATCAGCATCAGCTCCTATACCTCTAAAACCCATAAAAACACGCATTATTTTATTTGTCTCTTCCTTTTCTTTTCTTATATCAATAAAGCCTAATTTATTGGTAATTTGCCTGCCAATAAAAATATTTCTCCATAAGGTCTGTTTTTCAGCTAACGCTTTTTCCTGATATACAGTCTCCACACCCAGACTATGAGCAATTTTCACAGAATACCTTCTGGAATTAATTTTTACTCCTTTAATATACATCTCACCTTTATCAAAAGAGTGTACTCCAGAAATAATTTTAATTAAGGTTGATTTTCCTGCACCATTGTCCCCCAAAAGACCTACTACTTCATTATAGCCAACCTCAAAATCAATACCTTTTAGAGCAACAACTCCATCAAAAGATTTATAAATATTTTTCATTTCAAGTAATTTTTCCATTTGCTTGCCACTCCTTCCTTTGACCAGATAGAGTTATCCTATTTGTTATCTTGCAGGAAGATGGAAGATCTTCCTGCAAGATATTATCTAAATTAGTTATCTTATTCCCTTTTCAGCTAATGGAGCTACTATATCAATGTTGTCCTTACTGATTAGGCCACCACCAGTATCAATATGTAGTCCTGAGAAGCCATACATCTTAGTTAAATAGATTTGCATAACTGGTAGAAAACCCTGTAAGAATGGTTGTTGATCTAATACTAAATCAGTATAACCGGTTTTTATGCTTTCTACCACTGGCGCAGATAAGTCGAAGCCAGCTCCAAAAATATCATCAGGGCTTAAGCCGGCTGTCTCAAAATAAACCCGTTGTGAAGAGGTTAAATTGCCATGGTCAGTTACCACTACTTTACAATCGGGATTAGCCTGTAAATAACCGGCAATTACTGGTATACCAGTAGCAGCATCTTTATCCACCTCAGCTGAGATTTCTATATAATCAACCTTCACTCCAATCTCTTCGAAAGCATCAATAACACCTTTGGTCCTCAACCCTCTGGTTGGTTGTGATAATAACCCCCAAACAAGTGCCCTATCCCCTTCTTTTAAGCCAGCCCTTGGAATGGTGCCTGTACCGAGAGTATATCCAGATTCATAAAGTTCCTGACCTACATATCCAAATCCATTTGCAGCATAGGCTTTTTCTAGTTCAGGTAAGGTAGTATTCTGGCTGGTAACAATAATTCCCTGCTTCCGTGCTTCTTCCACAAATGGTCGATAGGCTTCATCTCCAGGATGTCCCATAATAGCAATCCCATCAGGATTAGCTGCAACAGCCTGCTGAAATTGGTCTACCATCTTTTCTGGACTCCAGTCAGACCACACATATCTTATTTCCACCTTATCCCCTAATATTTCAGCAGCTGCTACCGCCCCGTTGTAAACAACAGTGCCAAAGGTGCATCCTGGGGAACCACCCGGAAAGAAGTAAATTACAATAGGTCCCTCATTTTGCTGTGCTATTACAGGCAAGTTTAAAAAAACTACACTAACCAACACCAATAATACTAAAAAGTAAATTTTCCTTAACATTTTTCTCTCCTTCTTATATAAAATATTTTTTGCAATAAAACAATTTTGTATCTTACTTTGACAAGTACTCTATTAAATATGCTTTTCACCTCCTTTCCCAGTAAAATTACCCACATCTTGAACAGATATTTTCTGATTAAACTATTGTCCAATTGAAATTCTGATTACATTCCATGACAGTCTTGGTAACAAAGCCTTTAGAATTCCTTCTTCTATAACAGAATCGTTCTTTATTTCAGGTATAACTCTAAATGGGTAATCTTTTGAGTTTACTTTTTTTACATCATCATTCTGATAAACAATATGTTCAATAATCCTAAATTCTCCAAAACCTTTTATATGATAATTAGCGATTATGTTTTCCTTGATATCCTTGTTCACAGCAAATATTGCTATGTCATTTTTGTTGTCACTCAAAACAGCAACCGTATCCAGAATAGGCACATCGGAAAAATCTCTGCTATCATATCTAGGAGTTTCCAGGAGAGGATACAATGCTGTTCCTCTACCATAATGTGAGGTATGCAGATATGGATAAAAAATTGTCTGCCGCCATGCCATTCCGTTCTTTTCAGTCATAATCGGGGCAATGACATTAACCAGTTGTGCCAAGCAGGCTATCTTTACTCTATCTGAATTTTTTAATAAGGTAATCAATAAGCTTCCCACAAGTAAGGCATCTTCCATGTTGTAGATATCTTCTAATTGCGGAGGGGCAATGGACCAGGGTGTTATTTTTTTATCCTGCTCTCTGGAATGGTACCAGACATTCCACTCATCAAAAGAAAGATTAATAATTTTATTACTTCTTTTCTTAGCTTTAATGCAATCACAGATTGCAATTACTGATTTAATAAATCCATCCATATCAAGGGATTTTGCTAAATAGTTTGGGGTATCGTTTTCCGGATTTCCATAATAACTATGGAGAGAAATATAATCTATATTTTCATAGGTATGTTCCAGTACAGTAGATTCCCAATCTGGATAAGTGTCCATTAATCTATGTGAACTGCCACATGCAACTAATTCAATAGTCGGGTCAACCAGTTTCATTACTCTGGCAGTTTCACAAGCTAAGCGTCCATACTCTTCGGCGGTTTTGTGACCAATTTGCCAGGGACCATCCATTTCATTGCCCAGACACCAGGTTTTTATTTTATGTGGTTCACAGTAGCCGTGTCTTATTCGTAAATCACTATAAAAAGTTCCACCTGGGTGATTACAGTACTCTATAAAATTTCTAGCTTCCTCAATCCCTCTCGTACCCAGATTAACTGCCAGCATTATCTCTGAGTTAACGATCTTTGACCATTCTACAAACTCATTAATTCCTACCTGATTTGGCTCTATAACTCTCCAGGCAAGTTCTAATCTGCTTTTTCTTTCATTCTTAGGACCGATGCCATCCTCCCAGTTGTACCCTGACACAAAATTTCCACCTGGATATCTGATAATAGGTACCTTCAACTCTTTTACCAAATCTATCACATCTTTACGAAACCCATGTTTGTCAGCTTTGGGATGACCTGGTTCGTAGATCCCTCCATATACTGCACGTCCTAGATGTTCAATAAAAGAACCATAAATACGTTTATCAACCTCATCAATTTTATATTCCTTATCAATTACGCACTTAGCTTTCTTCATTATTAAACCTAAAAAACTCCTATTGTTAATCAGGGACCGGGATTCCAAAATTAGGAGTCCCATCTTCATTCCAATTAAATACCTGGGCACGGGTGTGTCGATTTGGATCATAAAGAGGATCTCCAACTATATACCTATAGTTTCTGGCATGATATACTAGCACATCTTTACTATTGTCTTCCGAAACAGTAAAACTATTATGTCCTGGTCCATACTGACTGTTTTCCTCGTTAGTCTTAAAGACTGGTTCAGGAGATTTATTCCATGAGTTCGGATTTAATAGATCTGCCTTATCAGAAGCAATTAAAATCCCTATGCAGTAATTAGAATCGGTTGCACTAGCAGAGTAGCTAATAAATATTTTATTGTTTCGCTTTATTATAGCAGGTCCTTCATTAACCCAAAATCCTATTTTCTCCCAGCTATATTCCGGGGTAGCAATCATTACGGATTTACCTTTAATAGTACATGGAGTTTCCATCTCCGCAATATATAAATTGGAGGGATTATGTAACTCATGTGTTTTTTGTGCCCATACAAAATACCTCATCCCGTCATGTACAAAGGTTGTTGCATCTAAAGAAAAATTGGAAAAAGAGAAGTCGTCCTCTGCTGACTTTTTCATCATACCCTTTTCCTGCCAATTGCCAGTCACTGGATTTTCATCAGTACACTCCAATATATATGGCCGAATTCCCCATATATCACCATCAAGTCCCCCGGCAGCAAAGTATATAAACCATTTTCCTTCAATGTAATGGATTTCCGGAGCCCAGATATGGACCGACATTTCTCCAGAATTATACTTCCTCCAGATTGTTACTCCATCTACTAAACCAATATCTTGTATAGTTTTTGCCCTTCTTATTTCTATGCGATCATATTCCGGAACAGAGGCAGTAAAATAATAATAACCATCTGAATGTTTATAAATCCACGGATCTGCACGCTGTTTGATTATTGGATTTTTATACTCAACATTTTTCAAAGCAGGATTCTCTCCTTTCTGATATTCTCCAGAATCAAATTGTGTACAATAAAGAAATTCAGTAAACACAAGCGGGAACAATAATATTGATATTAATAAAAGTCTGAATATTTTCATATTAGATAAATTATTATAATCATTATAATTATACCTATCTTGAGAGAGAACATACCATATAATTACTGTTTAACTCCCCCGGCTGTTAAACCTTCAATAAATGCCTTTTGATTCATAAAAAAGAGCGCAGCAACTGGGATTACCGAAATAACTGCCCCGGGCATAATCATATCATAAGAATTTCCATAGGGAGTAAGAAGCGACATAAGACCAATCGGTAAAGTCAGTTTATCAGATGATCTTAATACAACCAAAGGCCATACAAAAGTATTCCAGCTTGTTAAAGCCATTAGTATAGTCATTGCACCGAAAGCTGGTTTCATTAATGGAACAACAATTTTAAAAAATATCCTGAATTCACCACAGCCGTCAACCCGAGCAGCCTCTATTAAATCTCTTGGAATTCCCATGGCATACTGCCTGAAAAAGAAAACTGCAAATGGTGAAACTGCAAATGGTAAAACAACACCCAGATAGGTATTCATTAGTTTCAATTCAATCATCAATCTATATAACGGAAGTAATAATATTTCTAACGGAATCATCATTACCAGCAATACCAGCAAAAAAAGAAATCTTCTCCCTCGAAACTTATAAACAGCAAGTCCGTAACCAACCAAGGATGAAAAAAATACTGAAAATGAGGTGTAAATCGCAGCAATAATCAGGCTGTTTTTAAACCAGCTTAGATATCTATTATCTTCAAAAAATAATATCCTGTAATTATTAAAAGTCATGATATCAAAATCTATTTTTAAGGTAAGCCCTTTTCGGAGCATTTCCTGACCTGGCTTAAATGAAGTAATTAACATGAAAAAAAACGGAGCCAGATAAAGTAAGCAAATAACAATTAATACGGCCAATGATAGGTAAAATCCAGTTTTATTTTGTTTTGTCCTATTCTTATATTTATATTCCATTATTCTAGCCCTCTTTAAAAAATCCAAATATCTTTAACTGTATAAGATTAACTGTCATAATGATTGCGAGCAAGGTAATGCCAATAGCTGAGGCAAAACCAAAATTATTATAATTAAATCCGGTTTGATAGATATAGGCTACCAGGGTTAAACCAATATCTCCCGGAGACCTGGAAGTCCAGTAAGCAAAACTTTCTGCAAACATAGAAAATCCGCCGAATACACTGATTGTGGTGACAAAAATAATAACTGGTTTCAATGACGGTACAGTTATATGAAAAAATTTCTGTAAACCATTTGCTCCATCAATATCTGCTGATTCATACAATTCGTTAGGAATCCCCTGAAGACCAGCTAGAAAGTATACTATATTGACGCCAGTCCATCTCCACACACATAAGACAACCATTGCCAGCATACCAGTCCATTTTCCCTGCAACCAAACTGCTGGCTCCAATCCAAACCAGCCAATAATATGATTAAATAATGCAGTGGGCTGGGTACCAAAAGCAAACCTGAAAAACATACCACCTACTATTACTGAAGTTAGAGCAGGCATGAACAATGCTGACCTGAAGATATTACGTCCCGGTAAATTTTTATTATTTAATAATACTGCCAAAACTAATGGAAGAGGAATTAATATAGCTATTGTAAGAAATGTATAGGTGAAACTTACTCTTAAAGCATTGTAATAATGAGGATTCAATAAATTCCTGTAATTTTTAAATCCGACGAAGGTTACATCTCTAAATCCTGCTATATCCTGAAAACTCATGATTATGGCAGAAATAATTGGATATAAAAAAAATAATAAAAAGGTAATTATAAAAGGTAAAACAAAAATATAAGGAATTACTGTTAAAGAATTTATGGTATTATGGGTTTTATTAATCATATGCATTTAAACCACCAGACGTTCATAGAATGAAAAATCATGAATTCCTTTTATGTGCAGGGTTGTAAACATCCCTGCACATAAAAGTCAACAGCCAAAATTATTAGAGATTTAGCTGTTCTTTTTTTATTGCATTGCACGTAGTTCATCCGCAATTTGCTTTAATACTTCTTCAGGAGTTGCAGTCTGTTGGGCAATTGTTCTATAGGAAGCCTCTGATTTAAGTAAATTAATTGCGGCTGGATAAATATCAGTAATTACAGTTGGATTAATTTCATCCTTAACCTCTAAAAGCACATCGAAAAGATCAATCCCATTTACAAAGTAATCTGTAAATACATTTGGCTCGGACATTTCTGGAGCATCCCAAACATCCCATCTCAATGGATCAAATCCAAGTACTGTATAGGTCTTAATAGTGCCTTCTTCAGATAATTTTGCAGCAGCTAAAAATTCTTTTGCTAATTCCTGGTGTTTGCATTGATTAGTAATAGAAGTACCGGTTCCGCCCATACCTGCAGACCTTGTTCCTCCTTCTGTCCAGGCAGGTGCAGGTGCAACCAGTATTTTCCCTTTCAAATCAGGCATATAATCAGTAAATCTGTTTAAATACCAAAATGGCATTTGAACTGATGCAGCTCCACCATTATTCATAAAAGCCCAGAATTCTTCAGAGTGTGTATATCCACCCGGACAGGAAACTGCAATTTTATCTACATTTACCCAATCTGACAGGGTTTGTAAGATATCAATATTTGTTTTACTATCAAGAATAACCTCTCCGTCTGAACCAAATATATCAGAACCAGCTTTAATTATTTCCTGATAAAGGGTCCAGTGTTCGGTAACCTCTACTACAGTAAAAGGTATACCTGTTTCTTCTACCACTTTTTTCCCGGCTTCTTCATAATCTGCAATTGTTTTAATATCTTCAACATTGACCCCTGCCTTATCAAGTATTTCGGTATTATAATACATAACTGTTGCTCCAACATGATAATCAATGCCATAATATATTCCATCTTTGGCATAACTTTCAAATCTGCCCATAATCAATTTGTCTTCCAGGGGTTCGATGATATCATTTAAAGATACTAGGGCAGGTTTGGTTCCTTTTAGATAATTAGCATACATACTTATTTCAATATCTGCGAGATCGGGAGCTCCTATTCCTGATTGTAAGGCAATCAGGAGATTGTTATGCATATCTTCATATGGATATACAGTGCCTTCCAGCTTGAGCTGTCTATCCGGATTGTCTTTGTTCCAGGTTTCAACAGCATCTTCTAAAAACCTTTTATGACTCTCCTGGAATGTCCAGAATGTTAATGTTGTCACTTCTCCGCTCTGGCAAAAAACTCCACTGCTTGCCAAACAAACCAAGAAAATTATAACTGTTGCCAATATCAAAAAACGTTTCATTTTTTTCTCTCCTTCTATCTATTATTTATTTTTCTTTTAAAAGCAATTTATCTACATTTTTACTATCACTTTCACCTCCTATACTTATGATTTCTACATGCTTTCAGAAAACTCTGAAACCCATACTTTACAAGGCTTTCCAGAGCATACGCTTTTACATTTCACCTCCAGCTTTAAAACTCTTATTGGATAAGGATTTACGGAGGGTTCTTTCCTATTTTCG
>JAQUNC010000013.1 GCA_028717805.1 Atribacterota bacterium | reverse complement strand
CTCCTGTATTTGTAACTATTGCAGGGCTTGTCACCGAGGTAGGCGGTGCTATGTCTCATGGTGCAGTAATTACCCGTGAATATGGTCTACCGGCAGTGGTTGGGGTGGAAAATGCAATGAAGCTGATAAAGGATGGGCAGAAGATCAGCGTAAATGGAACAGAAGGATATGTAGAGATTCTATAGCATTGGATTTGCTTCTCATTCTCCTGCATTAAATGCGGTTACGCCTCTCTTGGTGCCAAAAGAAATGTTCACCAAATATGCCGGTTACAGTCAGTCATTACAATCAATAATTTATATATTCAGTCCAGCTACAGCGGCATTTTTGTATTCTGTTTGGGAATTAGATACAATTATTGCACTGGATGTGCTTGGTGTAATAATTGCCAGTATTACGGTAACAGCAGTAAAGATTCCTATACTTATTATGGAGCAAAAAAGCTTGAATCACAACTTTGCAGGAGAAATGAGAGTCAGCATGGAATATTTTAAAGGAACTCCTCTACATGTGTCAATTACAGAAATTGCCTATGCATCCGGGATGTTGCTGGGTGGAATACTCCTGGGGTTAGCAGGTAATTATAAAAAACGTATTGTTTTAATTGCAGCATCTATTTTTGCGATGAGTATCAGTTTAGCCATATCAGGACTGCTTCCTACAGAGGCGTTTTTAATATTTGTTATCTGTTGTATAATTATGGGGCTATCTGTCCCTTTTTATAGTGGAGTCCAAACAGTTCTTTTCCAGGAAAAGATACAACCGGAATACTTAGGGCGGGTATTTTCTCTAACAGGGAGTATTATCTCTCTGGCTATGCCTGTTGGCTTGATACTATCAGGGATGTTTGTTGATCTGATCGGTGTTAACACCTGGTTTTTCATATCGGGCATATTAATTATGGTAATTGCTTTAATTTGCCCGATTGTCCCAGCTGTTAAGTCACTCGATGATAAATAAAAATAATGAGGGAACTTATTATAATGACCTTGTCACCAAATAGAAAAAACTTCACCATAAGAAGCGACGAAGACCTTCAAAAGGTTACAGTTGGAAATTTAAAATCACATAATGCAGGAATAACTCTGGTTGAATATGACCTACAATTGCCTGAGTTATTCAGACAGGAGGCTAACCGGCTTATTTCTGTGCTTCGTAAAAAAGTAATACAGGTAGAACATGTCGGCTCTACCTCAGTACCAGGATTGTGTGCCAAACCAATTATTGACATGCTTCTAGTTGTGAAAGATTCGGCTGATGAATCATCATATTTACCAATATTAGAAACTGCAGGTTATACTTTACACATACGGGAACCTGATTGGTTAGAACATCGTGTATTTAAGGGACCTGTTACTGATATTAATCTATATGTTTTTAGTAAAGGTACCTCTGAAATTGATAGAATGTTACTCCTCCAGGATTGGTTGCAAACCCATAAACCTGACCGGGATAAATATGCCTGGGTCAAAAAATCCCTGGCAAAGAATAAATGGTGTCATGTACAGCACTAGGCAGATGCCAAAACAGAGATAATTTTAGAGATTATGGAGCGAGCAAGTACTAATAAGTAACATCTATAGCTATAAGATTGATGGTTTTCTATTTATCTTTATTACACTATAAATTAGTTTAATTGAGAATCTTTTGCAGAGTTATTTGATTAAAATAGGGGATTTGCATAAAAATATGATTATGAGAGAAAAAAAGTTTAAGGAAATGTATTGTGAAACAGCATTGAATAAGCTTAAAAGAAAGATGCCTTACAGGTGGGACTTGAATGTTTATCGTGGTTGTGAACATGGCTGCAAATATTGCTATGCAATTTATTCTCATGAGTATCTTGGCTCACAGAACTATTATGAGGATATATTTATCAAAACAAATATCATTGAAAAGCTGGAAAAACAACTCAGCAATCCTGACTGGAAAAGAGAGATTGTTAACATTGGTGGAGTTACTGACAGCTATCAGCCAGCAGAGAAATATTATAAATTTATGCCGGAAATACTAAAACTTTTTATCCGGTTTAAAAATCCGGTGATTATTTCCACCAAATCAGATCTGATATTAAGAGATTTTGATTTAATTGATGAGCTGTCAAGATTAACCTATATTAATGTAGCAGCTACCGTTACTACAGCTGATGAAGAATTAAGAGAGTTAATTGAGCCTGGATCAGTCAATTCAATAAGACGTTTTGAAATGCTGAAAACATTCAGAAAAACTAATGCCTCTGTAGGCTTGCATGCAATGCCTATTATCCCATATCTTACAGATAATTATGACAATATTAATTCAATTTTTTATTGGGCAAAAGATAGTGATGTGCATTATGTTTTAACTGGAACCTTATATTTAAGAGGTAAAACAAGAAAGTTATTTTTTGAATTTATTAAAGAGAAATTTCCACATCTCTACCTGGACTTTATTAATCTTTATAAGACTGGAGGAGCCAATAAAGAATATAAGAATTCATTGTATAGGATGGTCAATAAACTAAGAGATAAGTATTCTCTTTCCAGTAGTTATTCTAAAATAATGAAGGAAAAGTTAAAGTAGGACAAACTAAATAATGTTTTTACTTCTTATGATTCCAAGTAAATGAAAAGCACTTCAAGAATAGAAAATATTGGTTAGACTATAAGATTTCTTGCTATCGTTATTAATGAATTTAATTGACAGCAAGGGGAAAAAGAGTTATTTATTAAACATAAAAAAGATAACAATTAATAAGAAAAGAATAGGGAATATTTAGTGTATATAGAAGCTCAAAGCTGAGCAAGGAAATACTCCCCCCTTAGACGCTTTCTCTCGCATCTAGCTCCTGATTTTACTGGGACTACTATTTGCTTCTTTGGGAATTATATTTTGTCTTATCCCGGGAATTCTAGTTTTGCAGTTAATCGTATTCGTTGGGGTGCCTAATAGTATTGGTGGTATGATTTCGTTAGGGAAATTTCTTATTACTATTCTAAAAAAATCGATACAACCGCATAGCTCCACTCTCCAGTCTTAGTGAAGCTTTTTACAGCACAGCTAACTTTGGGATTACTGTCAATTCTTTTTGGATCATCTTTACTTATTGCTAATCTCATTCCTGGATTAATCGTTGGTAATGATTTTCAGGCAAGTAGATCAGAGACAGGATTCTTGAGAAAATTAGCTTGAGAGTTTAAATTTGGGGAAGATATTATATTTAGGTTTTATAATTTACTTATATAAATAACGAATAAGAAGAGTAAAGAATAAATACAGAGACAAGTTTTTCACATTGGTTAGATAGATAAATTAAATATTAGATTTCTATTCGTATCATACACATTAGTGAAGAAGATTTTTGATATAATCAGATTAATATTTATTAATTATCAGTATTAGGAGGTTTTAATACAATGCTGGAGATACCAGAGAGTATGACCATTGCCAGACAGCTTAACGAAACAGTACCGGGAAAAACAATTTACAAAGTGATTGCCAATGCTTCGCCACACAAGTTTGCTTTCTATCATGGCGACCCTGCCGGTTATCATGCACTGCTTATCGGACAAGTCATAGGAAACAGCATCGGTATGGGGGCAATGATTGAGATTTCTGCCGGTGACCGCCGGATTGTTCTCGGTGATGGAGCTAACCTTCGTTATTATGATAATTCAAGTAAAACCTCAACAAAACACCAGCTTTTACTCGAATTTGATGATAAGAGCACTTTAGTTTGTTCAGTTCAGATGTATGGAACCGTCCTGGCATTCAGGAAGGGAACCTATGACAACAAATACTATCTCATTGCTAAAGAAAAACCCAACCCGCTTAGTGATGATTTTGACAAAACCTACTTTCATTCATTGTATACTGAAGCACTTGGTAAACTCTCAGCCAAAGCCTTTCTTGCTACCGGGCAGCGTATCCCTGGCCTGGGTAACGGTGTACTGCAGGATATCCTCTTTTATGCCGGCATTCATCCCAGGCGGAAAATGAAGTCAATCACGGAAAAAGAATATACCGGTTTGTTCAGTTCAATCAAAGATACTTTGGCGGAAATGACGAGGCTTGGAGGACGTGACACCGAAAAAGATTTATTTGGAAAAGCAGGCGGGTATAGGACAATACTCAGTAAAAATACCGTCGGGAAGCCGTGTCCGGTATGTGGAGCTGTTATTAAAAAGACTTCTTATCTGGGTGGTGCAATATATTGGTGTCTTGACTGTCAGCCACCTTCCGATTAGTAAATCAATATTTCTATATTGATTATTTATTTTGCTTTCCTTTAATTCATTATAAGGCAAAGATGTCCTTGATGCGTTTCTTGTTTCTTTTCTTTAAGAATTACAAAAATTAATACCTATGTAAGACACTGTATTTTTTACATAAAATATATTGACAGTAAGAAAAAAATATAATTATAATTAAAAATATATAATAAATAATAATATATAAAAAAATAAATATTTTTTCTATTCTAAATTAAAGCTCTAAGCCGATAAAGGTTTACCATTCGCAAGAATGGGACACAAAGTTACGGATCCCAACTCAATGAGTTTCCCCTTTTGGGACGGCCGGACTGCCTGCTTTCTGCCTTCATTATAAGCTAGCTGATTATTTTGCCTAAAAATAAGCAATCAGCAGGTACAAATAATCCTGAATTGAACTTTCAAAAAATAATGGATTATGGCCCTTACATGATAACATATTTTTTAAAAAATAGTATTTTAGATTTTTTAAAATACCTCTAACAAGAACATGGACGGTTTGTTTTCTCCAATAAAACTAAAGAAGGTGATGACAGGCAAAAAAGATAAAATATGCCAAGATGATAAATAAACCTTTAGTTAAATTGCTTTAATATTTTTGCTAACAGTTTAAAAGTCCAAATGATGATATCAGTTCGAAAAACATTATTATACATTTTTCATTTTTGATAAATAGGGGGAAATAATGAAAGGAAAGTTTCAATTTCAAGATGGTTTTGTCTACAAAATGCCTGCTCATTTTGGAGGGTATCAGTTTTATCCAGTAAGAGTTAAATATAATGATATAACCAATATTGTCATACAGTATGAAACCAAACCGGAAGTATTATTGCAATACATTCCTGAGGAGTTTGACTTGCTTAAACCTCTGGTTAATGTACAGTATAGTAACTGTCGGGATGTGGATTGGATGGCGGGTGGAGAATACCGGCTCATCCAGGTTACAGCACCGGTAAAATATACAGGTAGCTCTGAAGGTCTTACAGGAGAATATGCTCTGGTTGTATGGGAAAATAAAACCTGTCCAATTATCGGAGGACGGGAAGAGGATGGGGTTCCCAAAATATTTGCCGATATTGCCAATGAACGTTATCTGAATGATCATTGGTTTACTACTGCCAGTTATGAAAGCAATACTTTTCTAAAGATGGATTTTTATAAGAAGGCAGAATTAGCAAAGGCTGACATTGAAAAGTTAAATGAAAACCCCAAAATAAATCTATTTGGCTGGCGTTATTTACCTAACCTGGGTAAAGGTGGAGCTACTCTAAGCCATGCCACTCTCTATCCTCAAGAAGCGACCTTCATTCAAGGCTGGATAGGGGATGGTAATATACAATGGAACCAGCTTGTAAAAGAAGAAAATCCTATGCAATGGCATATTATTAAAGCCCTGGCTGAATTACCAATTGTAAGGTATGCCAATGCAATGATATTAAAAGGGTCAGCCCAGCTTAATGTTGGGGATTCTAAGATTTTACCTTAACAATACAGATAGAGAAAAGGAGAAAGAAATGGCTGAATATTTTGAGAATAAAGTAGCAGTGGTGACAGGGGCTGCTTCTGGGATTGGACTGGGTTTAACTGAAAATTTACCGGCAACGGGAGCCAGCGCAGTATTTATGGGTGATTTGAATCAAGAAAACCTTGCCAGAGAGATTAAACGCCTCAATAAGGATTATCCTGGTAAAGTCTATTCTGTAATAACTGATGTGACTAAATTAGAACAGATTGAGAACCTGATTAGTAAAGCCAGGGATTTTAATGGACATTTGGATTTTGTCTTCAACAATGCTGGAATAGGGGTGACTTTACCTACAGAGAAAGTTACCTTTGAAATTTGGAAAACTGTTATTGACATCAATCTGATGGGGATTATTTATGGTACCTATACTGCAATACCTATTATGCGGGAACAGGGATTTGGGCATATTGTCAATACTGCCTCGATTACCGGACGTGTTCCTGTGCCTTACCAGGCAGTCTATGCTGCTTCCAAAAGTGCAGTCATATCCATGACTGAGTCCTTGCAATATGAACTGGAAACAGAAGGAGTACAGTTCAGTGTATTTTGTCCCGGCAATGTAAAAACCGGAATTTTTGGAAATACGCCTCCACCAGATGCAATTACAGTCAAAGAGGCGGTAGATTATATTTTTCAGGAATTAGAGAAAAAATCACTGATAATTATCTTCCCTCAGACTATGCGTAATGTTGATATTTTATATCGGGAAAATAGAGCAGAATTTAATCATTTTGCCCGGAAACTTGCTGCAGAGCGGCGTGAAAACTATCGTACCAAAGGGACTTACTATTAGTTTCAGGAAATATTGATTGAAGGTTGAGGGTAAGAAATGTTAAAATACAATACCTTAAAAGAAGTGGATATTCCGCTGGAGGTAGTTATCCTGCTTGTTGCAGGATTGGTTTCGCTGATTACCGGGATATTACTTTTTCCGGTTTCTATGGGTATGCTCCCTTACCATGAAAATGGCCTGTATGGATTATTTTTGGTTCTATTCTCTTTACAGATGATAACATTGGGGAAAACCCCTTTTGGAGAAGCAGGCAGGTCAAATTTTTTAATAATGATAGGTTTATTCATTGCGGCATTAGGTGTTATTACCTGTTTTATTCCAGGTCTTTTAGGGCAGGCTCCCCGTATCCTGCTTTTTATCTGTTTTGGTCTGGGCGGATTTTGTTTGCTTTTACAATTTTTTTCTAAAGAAAAATATCAAACCTGGGTTAAATATGGTGGGATTTTTCATCAGTTAATCATAGGGTGTGGGTCTGTTTATTTGTTGTCAATACTGATTGGCATTCTGGTATTGAACCCCTCTCTGATTACCACAAAAACAACAGCAGTTATAGTTTTCATATATGGACTGGCGATTGCATACCTTGCCTGTATCTTGAGAGTAATTTATCTCCAATTCCCAGAAGCAGAAAATAATAAGAAGGGAAGTGTAGAGCTTTCTACTGACAAAGCCATGATATTATTATTGAGCATTTTTATGTTATTGCTGGGATTGTTTTTGATTCCGGTCAGCTTAGGATTGTTCCCTTTTTCTGCCAACGCCCAGCTGGGACTGCTGATGGTCATTTTTGCTATCCAGATGTTATCCCTTGGTAATACGCCAATTGGTGTTTTTCCCCGTACCTGGGTGATGATTTTGCTGGGTTTTTTGTTTGCCTCTTTAGGAATAATATCCTGTATTATTCCGGGGATTTTAGTTTACCAGTTGACTATACTTGTTGGTTTACTTAATATTATTGGTGGAATAATTTCATTAAGAAAATTACTTGTTCCTCTTTGGAAAAAACCAACGGAATTATATCATTCCACACCCCCGATTTTAGTAAAGCTCTTTACAGCCCAGCTGGCTTTGGCTTTACTATCAATTCTTTTTGGAACTTCCATGCTTATTTCCAATCTCATTCCTGGATTGATTGTTGGGGTGGTTCTATCTGCCAATGGATGTGTTCTTTTATACCTTTTTAATATCCTGATTCTCTTAGACAGGATAGAAAATAATGAGGTCATCAGTGAGACTGAATAGTATGGAAATATTACTTGATAATGTAGGACATAAAAGATATTTGCTAAATTTAATAGAATAAGTAAATTACATGAAAATAAAACAGGTAAAAGCGCAAAAATATGATCAAAAGACAATGGTATGAAAAATTATTTGAGAATTATGCGGAAAAATATGATAAAGAGTGTTTTACCCAGGGAACAATTGGTGAATGCGATTTTATCGAACAGGAACTAGGGTATAATAAATCTTTAAAAATATTGGATGTAGGATGCGGAACTGGAAGACATTCTGTCGAATTAGCTAAAAGAGGATACAATATTACCGGGATAGACTTATCCGAATCCCAATTAAAAAGGGCAAGAGAAAAAGCAAATGCTAATTGTGTCGTAATTGCTTTTCAGCAGCAGGATGCCAGGGATCTTCATTTAGATACTTGCTATGATGTGGCAATCATGCTTTGTGAGGGCGGTTTCCCTCTGATGGAAACTGATGAGATGAATTATGAAATACTTCAGAATGTTATCAGGGTATTGAAAAGTAAAGCTAAATTTATTTTTACTACGTTAAATGGATTATTCCCATTATACCATTCGATTAAACAGCTTTGCGCTTCCACTGCCGAAGAGGAGAATGTCATCTACCATAGCAATACCTTTGATTTAATGACTTTTCGCGATTACAATATTACTGAAATCGAAGATGATGATGGTCACAAGAAAACTATCAAAAGTAATGAAAGATATTATGTTCCAAGTGAAATTACCTGGCTGTTAAAATGTCTTGGTTATCAAAAAATTGATATTTTTGGGGCAAAATTAGGGGCTTATTCGCGAAATGACAAATTAACTACCGAAGATTTTGAAATGCTCGTTATTGCTGAAAAGTGATAAAAATCACATAACTTAATTTTTCCGACTTAAGAACTTAAATAAAGATAAGTTAAAAGTATTTCAGAAAAGATAGGCTAAGAATAACATATAATATTTCATGTGCGTTTCATGGAAAGAGAGGGGGTTAATTTATCCAAAATTTTACAATGAATTTTTAAACAAGGTATTGTGTTTTAAAATAATCTTTGGAGGTTAAATAATGAAATATTTAAGGCTATTACTATTTTTTATTACTCTTTTCCTGCTTATAACAACCATACCTGCTTCTGCTGCTGATATACCTGAACATCCCTTTATCCGACCTTTCCCCGGTTCAGTATTGGCGGAGAATATGTCTAAATATGCTAATTTTGATTCTTACAAATTTTATGTCACAAATGCACAGACCCAAAAGAGGGAAGAGGTAGAGATTAAGGGTAAAAAATGGCAACTGTTATATGAAGTTCGCACACCTTCCGGAGAAAGAGTACGGAATATATCAAAATTAGAGTTTTTTGAAAATTATAAAGCTGCAGCCCTGGAAAGAGGCGGCAAGATCGTCTTTGAGGACCAGGGACAGATGGTTCTGACCATACCCAGGGATGATGGAGGAATTACCTGGTGCCGGGTTAGCGGTAATGCGGGATTAGGCCAGCAGGAATTGGTTATTATAGATGAAGAAGGTTTTAAAAAATCCCTTACCTTCGGTCCTGCTGAATTAAAAGAAGTATTGGACAGTGAAGGTAGAATAATACTATATGATATCCTGTTTGACTATGACAAGACTACCTTAAAACAGGAATCTGATAAACAGTTGCAGCATATCGTTACATTACTATTGCAAAATCCTGAATTAAAGGTTGAGATACAGGGTCATACCGATAATGAAGGAGAAGAAGCATATAATTTAACCCTATCAGATAAAAGGGCTAATACTGTACTTCAATATTTACAATTATTCGGAATTAGTTCAGAAAGACTTCTATCCAAAGGATATGGTGAATCACAGCCGGTGTCTTCCAATGACACTGAGGAAGGCAGGGCAAAAAATCGTCGGGTAGAATTGGTCAAGATGTAGATTAATAATAATTATTTAATCAATGAATGAACTTTTTTGTTGTGTATTTGTCCTAGCAGTAATTATTTTCAATTAGGGAAACTGGCTATCCTAGCCTCTAAGTATCATCTGAGGGACTTTTCTTTAATAAAAGTTTTTATTTTTATATGGTATCTAATTTATTGGTATTAAATACTATAATAAAGATAATAATCCAGTCTTTTAGATAAGTAGTCGTCATTACTTAAGCCAGAATCATTGAAATATTAATATAATTTGCTTTTATTATAATGATAAGACATTTAGTTGAAACTAAGAATAATGATAAAAAGAAGCAAACAGTGGAAACTGTAATTATCATCTCAACAGCTAAAAGGAGAAGATGATGCAAAAAATAAATCAGTAATCCAGCAAAGAATTATCTGTAATGTGATAATATTTCAACCAGTTAGGAGATATGGGAGGCATGTGATTAAAAAATATTTAGTTATTTGATTCATAACTGACCAATTTCCCAATTATCAATTGTCTTAGCTAAGGCACTATTTCTGCTCATGTTGCTAGTCAGATAAAAAGAAAACTATAAGGAGAAAAGAATGAATTATAGATAACTGGGAAAGACTTATTTTAATATAGGCGAGATTTCCATTGGTATTGAATATCTGGGAAGATGTTCTCAAGAAACAAATAACAATATCTTTAAATATATAAAAATAGTTTTAACCAATTAGATATTCTTACCGAATGAAGTTCATCAGTGATTGTATGATTCATTGTTCTTTTGACATTGTTGTTTTTGAAAAAATGAAAAAACAAGAGAGTTTTTTATGAAGAGAAATAGGTAAAAGGTAGTAATGGACAAACACTATTATACTAGCTCAATGAAATGGAAATAATTTCCCATTTTCTGATAATAAAAAAATATCCCTATGTTAGCAAAATTCATTTTTTATGATTTTTCATTAGAATTATCAATAATAGTTTTTCTTAAGACTATTTAATTCAAAGAAAAAAGGGGTTATTTGTATGAGTAAAGTAGAAATTTGTTATTTTTCAGGAACGGGTAATTCATTTCTTTTGCCCAAGAAATTCAAAAGCGAATCCCTGATGCTACTATAATACCATTATTAAGTCTTTTGAATGAAGAAATCATTGAAATGAAAGGAGATATAATTGGCCTCATATTTCCGGTCTATCTTAACTCAACGCCCATTCCAGTAAGAGAGTTTATTAAGAAAATTGATTTTAAACCTGAGCAATATTTTTTTGCTATTACTACTAATTGTGGTTACCTGGGGAACGTAGATTATTACCTGGAAAGGTTACTGGCAAATAGAGGTAAAAAATTAGATTTTTATTATACCTTAAAAACGGCATCCAATTCCCCTAAGGGATTACAGCCATCGTTTAGAATTGACCAGAACTGGGTAGATACCATAACAGATAAGAATATTATAGCTTTGGAAGAGAATGTGCAAAAAGAATTGGAGATAGTGGTTAAGGCAATCATCAACAAAGAAAAGAATGTTGGTAAAAGTAACTCAAAATCTACTAATGCTTTAGTTGAAATGATTAGTAAATATTTACAATTGCCACTACAATGGTATATTGAACGTCTTGATGACAAAATAGGTTTTATACTGATACAACATGTACAGGTTGTGGAGTATGTGAAAGTGTATGTCCTTCAAAAAAAATTAGAATAACCAATGATAAACCATTATGGCAAGATAATGTCAGGTGTTACTACTGCTATGCTTGTTTTAAATTTTGTCCCGAACAATCCATTCTAGTTAAAAATTATATACGCAAAGATGGAAGATATTACTATCCCGGCATAACCGCAAAGGATATCGCTGACCAAAAAATTCCAGAGAAAAAGATTGTTAATGGTAACAAATAAAACAAATATTTTAATATAATAATAATTGTTATTTTTAAAATATATTTACCAAAAGGCAAGGAATGCTGATATTGCTAAATTCATTCATTTTGCTGTTTATGAAATATTTTACCACAGAAGAGAGAGGACCAAAGTTTAGAGAGATAAGTTTTTAGGATAATTGAAAAATTAGAAAAAGCATTGATAAAAAAATTAAATGTTATTTTAAATTAAGGCATTTATAAATTGTTTTTAAGTATTTTAAAAGCCCATTATTACTCCACTGGCGATATTTTCCGAATGATTGGAAACGCGTTCCAGATTCATTATGATTTCGAGATACATTGGTCCAGATTCTGGGCAGCAGATGCCTTCTTTTAATCTATCAAAATGATTCTTCCTCATATTTTCTTCCATAAGATCAATTTCATTCTCCAGGTAAATAGTTTTTTGGGCAATTTCCTCGCTATTTGTTTCCAAAGCATCTATAGAATAAGCAAATGAGTCAATGGCTTTTAAAAATAACTGATTTAATTCTTCTTCTGCCAGGTCTGAAAAGGCAATATTTTTTTGAAATTTAAATTCTGAAATTTCTACTAAATTATTAGCATGGTCTGCTACTCTTTCAATATCAGTAACACTATGAATTAAAATAGCCAATTTTTGAGATTCCTCTTTAGAAAATGCTTGAGAAGAGATTTTAGTTAAATAATCATCAAGAATATGGTGGAGTTCATCTACACTTGATTCTTCTATTTTCACCGTGTAAATCAGATCCTTATCTCCTGAAAACATTGCTTTATGGGCTTTTTCCAGCATTCCTTTGGCTATACTCGCCATATGCAAAACTTCCTTCTGGGCCTGTAAAAGAGCTAAACTGGGAATATTCAGTATCTTATACTCCAGGAATTTTATCCCTCTATCAACTTCTTCTACTCGACCGGGTACAATCTTAATAGATAAAATTTTTAGCCAATTAATTAAAGGAATAGCTGCGATTACAAGAAAGACATTAAAAAAAGTATGAGCATTAGCAATTTGACGACCCAAATCAAAGCTGGTTAAGGAAATAAGGTGACTAAAAGGAATAAGGAAAAAAGCAAAAATTGGAATCCCGACAATATTTACAGCAAATTGAGCTACGGCAAGACGTTTAGCTGATTTACAGGATCCCAGGGAAGCTAAAAAACCGGTAATACAGGTACCAACGTTTGCTCCCATTATTAAAGATATAGCCACTGGCAAAGTCAGTGCTCCTTCCATGCCCATTGCAATTACCAGACCAGTTGTTACTGAACTGGATTGAACGATTGCTGTAAATATAGCACCGGTTAGAATTCCTAAGAATACATTATGACTGAAATAATGAAGGATATTCACAAAAAAAGTAATTTCCTGAATGGCTTGAGCTCCTCGAGACATAGTCTGCATCCCCAAAAACAGGATTCCAAATCCGAGGATAATCTGTCCAAGATTCTGTAATCTTTTGTGTCTGAAAAAGAAAAATAGGAAACAACCCAGAATGATAAAAGGGAAGTAATAAAGACCAATTTTAAAAGCCACTATCTGAGCAGTAATTGTTGTACCTACTTTTGCTCCCAGCATTACTCCAATAGCTTGCACTAGGTTTATCATGCTGGAATTTAAAAGACCAATAAGGGTAACTACAGTAATACTTGAGCTTTGAATAATAGCAGTAATGAAGGCTCCAAATCCAACTGCCTTGATAGTGCTACTGGTAATTTTTTTTAAGATATCCTTAAGTTCTTTATAGAAAACTTGTTTTAATCCGTCACTTAAGATAAAAAGACCATAGAGAAATAGGGCTAATCCACCTAAAAGGTTAAAAAAAATAACACTCATTTAATAAAAAATGCTCCTTAACTTTAAAGCAACGCTGTCGAAGTTAATAAAACTTTTTTACGATTAGATATTCTGCTGTCTCATGCATTATTTTCTATTAATTATCTATTCCTATATTTTATATTACCATAATAATAATGAGTACATTAAATATATTAACACTTTCTAGCTAATCTTACAAAAATAATCTAATGAATTTCTTTCTCTCTCCTTTCTCTTAATTGAAGTCTGGTGGCGATACTATCTCAAAATATTATTCTTTAAGCAAAAGGTATTTATTTCCTATATTTAATTCTAGTGAAAAATTTATTTTACCTTTATACCTGCAAGAATAGTTTCTATGGGAAGGTGAATAGTGAAGTAAAAATAAATTACAGTAAATCAGGAAAGTAAAAGGAAAGTTGTAATTAGTTTATATAAAACATTTTGAAAAAATTATTAGGTTATATGATAAAATAAAAAGGCTAAGTAGAAAATTGGGAATGCAAGACGTAGGCATTAGATTTTAAGAGAAAATAATATTCTAAATTTCTAATATTATTAATTGGGAGGAAGAAAAATGCATGAATGGTCTTTAGCTGAGGCTGTATTAAAATCGTCTATTAGAGAGGCAAAAAAAAGAAATATAAAGAAATTGACCGAAGTTAAAGTTGTTCTAGGGGAATTGCAGGGAATTGAAGAAGAGATTGTGAAATTTGGTTTGGATAATTTAAAGAAGGGGACCATTGCAGAAGAGGCGAAATATATTTTTTTAAAAGAGAATGCTTCTTTTCAATGTAGGAATTGTCATAATATCTGGGAGTTGAAAGAGAAAGATTTAGGCAATCATTCCATTAAAGAATCTATTCACTTTGTCCCTGAAGTTGTTCATTCTTTTATGAAATGCGCTAAATGCGGCAGTCGTGATTTTGAAGTAGTCAAGGGGAGAGGAATTTATATTGAAGAGATTAGTGGCGAAGATTCATAACATCTTTAATGATTTTTGGATTTTTATGAAAGAAATTTCTAGGAGGATATAATGATTGATCCAAGAGAGGTTATGGTAAGAGAAAAATTTGCTACTATCAAATCTATTATTCCGGTAGTAAGCGGAAAGGGTGGAGTGGGTAAATCAATAATTTCTACAGCATTAAGTTTAGCATTGGCTGAAAAGTATAAAACCGGTTTACTTGATTTAGATTTCTGGGGTGCTTCGGATCATATTTTGCTGAATACAAAAAATCAGTTTCCTGAAGAGGAAAGAGGAATATTGCCTGAGGAGGTGATGGGGGTTAGATTTATGTCTGTGGCTTATTATACCCAGGGGAATCCCTTGCCAATCAGAGGGATGGAGTATACTAATGTTTTTTTAGAACTTATGGCTGTAACGAGATGGGACGATACTGAGTGTTTAGTTATTGATATGCCTCCAGGAATGGCTGATCCCTTTCTTGATTTATTACAGTATGTAAGAAATGGTAATTTCCTAATTATTACTACTCCTTCCAGACTTGCTGTCAATATTGTTGCTAAGACCCTGGAAATACTTAAGGAACAAGATTTAAAGATTATTGGTTTGATGGAAAATATGCACACAACTGAACATAATAGTAAAAGAATAAGTGATTTGATTGAAAGCTATAAAGTAAAATATTTAGGGTACATTCCCTATTATCAGAATCTTGATGACCACATGGATGCTTTACAGGATTTTATATTGACTGATTTTTTCCAAAAAATAAAAATGATAGGTTCCTGTCTAGAAATATAAGTTTTACAAGAGGTTTAATTTTCTTTACCTCCAATTATATAAAATAAATAAATTTGGAAAGAATATAACAGCAGGATAAAAAAGTTCAATTGCTAAGATAGTAGATATACCAGAGAACATTGTCAGAGAAGATTTAAAATATGATGGCAGGTATAGACGAGGTTAGCCAGCTTACTGTTTCTATTATTAAAAGAACAAAGGAAGCAAAGGTTTTTAAGAAATGATATGGAGCAAATGTGGGGGAAATAGTTATAGAGATAAAAAAAGAATTTAAAAAATTTAGTAATCAGGAAAGAGCTGAACTGCTGCAAAGGTACTTTAAAACGGGAAAGGGTGAATATGGCGAAGGAGATATTTTTTTAGGTCTTAGAGTTCCTGATACAAGGGAAATTGCCAAAAAATATAATACTATAAGCATAGGAGAAGCAGCTGAATTCTTACCATCGCAATTTCACGAAGAACGTTTATTTGCCCTTTTAGTATTAAATAATGTTTTCCAAAGAGGTAATGAGGAAGATAGAAAGAAGATATTTGACCTGTATCTACAAAATACCAATTATATTAATAATTGGGATTTAGTTGATTTATCTGCGGGGAAAATTTTGGGGGCCTATTTATTTAACCGAGACAGAACTCCAGTATATAAGTTAGCAAAATCGAAAAATCTATGGGAACGCAGAATTTCAATTATGGCTACCTCTTATTTTATAAATCATAACAGCTTTGATGATACTTTTAATATTGTAAAAATACTATTGCATGACAAGGAAGATCTCATTCATAAGGCTGTGGGATGGATGCTGAGAGAAATTGGCAAAAGAGAATTAGAAATAGAAGAAGATTTTCTTGAAAAATACTATAAAGAAATGCCCAGAACTATGTTGCGTTATGCTATAGAAAAATTTCCCGAAGAAAAACGGAAAAGCTACCTAACAAAATGAATAAATAAGATTATTTAAGAAAAAAATAATAAAATTAATACATAAAGACAATGCAAGTGATACTATAATATTTCATAACCATTATAATTATTATTAAGTGCAAGTATTTTTGTAATAATTTTTTATTTTTCATTTAATCATTTGTTGGTAATTTCTATATTTTTATAAAGCATTAGGAGGTGTTAAAATGAGTAAAAATTTGATTCTAAAGGTAATATCAGTAATAATCTTTTTCTTTTCTTCAGCTTTATATGGTATTTCCATTCAGGTAGAGCAGTCACTAGTCTCATTTTCTTCAGGAGCATTAGTAATACATCAATCTTCAGCTTACAGTGAAGACTGGGGAGGTCAGTGGATTAATGATGAAAATCCACAAACTGGTTGGTGTTGTGCAGAAGGTCAAATATTTGACAATATTCTAATCATTGAACTTGCGGAGGAGACTATCCTGGAACGTTTGGAATTTGATACCGCTTATGTGGATACGGATGGAAGTGCAGCTAAAAATGTTACGGTAGCAATATCCAATAATAATTCTAGGGAAGGTTTTCAGGAGATTGCCCGGGTAACTTTAGTTGATCAACAGAACAATCAAGAATTCCCAGTTGAGCATAATAAATCTGGAAGATGGCTTAAACTAACAATTGAAGATAATTATGGTTCTAATGAATATACCGAACTGATGGATTTTAGAGCGTATGGCAAACAATTAACTGATACCCCTTTACCTGATGTCTCTGGAACTTATGAAACCAGTTATAATAACTTTCATCTCAGACAAGAAGGTTTTTCTATTACGGGATGTTATGAATATAATGAAGGGGTTTTAACTGGAGGTATTGAAGGTCGTATTATGAAATTTACCTGGAAGGAAAATGTTCATCAAGGCCCGGCAGTTATGGTTTTTACTTCTGATGGAAGAAGGTTTTATGGATTTTGGTGGTATGAGGGAGAAGATACAAATGTTACTCAAGGAAAAATATGGGATGGTACGAAGATATTCTCGGAAGTGGGCGGTTGCCCTCATTGGAGTGGTGGAATTCAGGAACAGATGACTAAAGACCTTTTAGAATCGGGCAGGATAAGGCTCTATGGTATTAATTTCGATTATGATTCTGATGTTATTCGCGAGGAATCCAGGCCAATCTTAGATAAGATTGTTACCTTACTTAATTCTGAGTTAAATTTACGCATTGTTATTGAAGGACATACTGACTCAGTTGGATCTTCCGAACACAATCTGCTTCTTTCACAGAAACGTGCAGAATCAGTTAAAAACTACCTTGTTTCTGAAGGGATTGATCCTTTAAGACTTTTTACTGAAGGTTATGGAGAATCTATACCAGTAGCATCAAATGATACATCTACCGGACGAGCTCAAAACCGAAGAGTAGAATTAGTGGTTAAGGAATAAATATAAGATTATATTACAGACTCTTCTAATCTGTTGGGTATGGTATACTCAATAAAAATTAATCTAAATAACATTTGAAATGATGGCCTAGAATATGACTGTTTATTTGAGTAAAAATATTAAATGTAACAAATTGAAAGAAAGAATTACAATCAAGGGAATGGATTTTTTAATAATATGGTAGGATTCATCTGGCGTGGCTATCTTTATAGCCTTGGTTGGAGCTGGAATTTGTTTTACAGTTGCTTTTTATACTGTTTGGAAAAGGAAACAATAATGATTGCTAGAGTTTATTAAAGCTATATGTTAGAAAAGTCGGTGTTTATCATTAACTTAGTATTAGTGTATAAATGGTAGAAGTTTCATAAAATCAGATAAGTAGTATTATTTTTTTAAATGGTAGTTCTAAAAATAAGAAAACAAGAAGGTAATTCAATTGCATATTCTAGAAAATATTCTTCCCATATTTATTTTCTTAATTATGGGATATTCCATTAGAATTAAAAAAATTGTTTCAGAAACTACTATTGAAGAGTTAAAAAAATTTATTATTAATTTTCCACTTCCTTCCCTTTTGTTTATTGCCTTTTTAAATATGCAAATTAAAGCAGAATACTGGATGATTGTACTTACTATCTTTTTAGTTAATCTGGTGATGCTATTCTTAGGAAAAATATTGTATCTCTATTTTAGTATAGAGGATCCTTATTGCCCTCTGTTATTTACTGGATTTGAAGTGGGAATGCTGGGTATACCGCTTTTTGGAGCTATTTATGGACTTGATAACATCAGATATTTTGCTTTACTGGATTTAGGACAGGAACTATATGTTTGGTTTGTTTTAATGGCCATATTGTATTATCTCAATCAAAAAACTGCCAATTATTGTTGGCTGATAAAAAGATTCTTTTCCTCACCAATTATTATAGCCATAATTGCTGGTCTATTCATCAATGTTGCTGGTTTAAAGGTAATTATGGTTAAAAACTTTTTATGGAAAGGTTTTCTGGAGACTTTGGGATTGTTGTCTAATGTAACCATTCCCCTCATTTTAATTATTATTGGGTATGAAATAAAATTATCACTGAATAATTTTATACTACCATTGAAAATTATTGCTTTGCGAACTATATGCTTACTGTTTATCGCCGTTATAATAAGTCGGTATTTATTTCATTCCCAATTAAAATTAGATCCAATATATCATATAGCGCTATATTCTCTATTCATACTCCCACCACCATTTGTTATCCCACTTTTTATACCTAAAGAAAGAATCCAGCCCTATGTTTTAAATACCTTATCCTTAGGAACAGTAATAACTATAATAATTTTCACCATCATATCTTTTTATTTTCAAACAAATCTGTAAGATGTAATTTTCTATTTATGGAGTTATTTATTTAAGCATAAAGATATAGAAATAATAACTAAATATCATCATGCTGCAGCATAAAGTAGGAAGTTATATTATTATCAAAATAAGGAACAATATATGCTGGATTTATGATTTAAATTAGGATTAAAATAGCAAGAGATATTCAAGGTATTAATAGATATATTAAGCTTAAGGTTAATGTTAGGAGTTCTTAAGGGAAAGAGCTCTACTTGAATATTCTGTTAAAATAGAGATAAAAAAATGGAAGAAAAAGATTATAAAATTTAGAAAATAAGAAGCAGAACCTTTTAGAGGTTTTAAATCTAACTGATATGCGAGTATCATTTTACTATAATTAGGAGTGGGACCTATGGAAATTTTTATTAAAGAATTAAAAAACATCTTTGCTTTATATAGAGAATTATTCATACTGTTGGGTGTTATTATATTAGTATGGTTTTTAGTGGCATTAATTATTAAGAAATTTATTAGAAAACCAGAAAGATGGGATGATTTAGAAAATGATATTGAGGATAAGGAATGATTAAAAAAGCTGCTATCTATAATGATTAAGAAAACATATTTCAATAGTTTTTGTGTCCCTTAGCATAACGAAGGAAGGCCATTAAATATCTTTACTTTTTTAATCTTTTAATGAATAAAGGAGATTAAACCATGAGAAAATATATATTGCACAATAAGAGATTGGGCAATACTTTTTTATCTACTTATTTTAGTGATATTAGCAAGTACAACCGCTATGGTGATATCTACAGGACAGGAAGAGATGAAAAGGACTATACAGATAATTAATCCTAGACCTGATTTCTCCTTATCTCTCAGATTGGATAAAGGTATTGGTGCCACCTATGCACCTGGTGAGATTGTCAGGATTTCTTTCAGAACCAGTAACGCCTCTTATGTAACTCTGTTTGGGTATGATAGTCGGGGAAATATACGGCTGTTATTTCCCAATCAAAATCAAAAATATTCATTGTTAGAAGCTAATCGTGAATATTATATCGATTATATTATTGAACGAGGTACAACACCGGGAATTGAATATATCCAGGGATTTGCTACCACAAATCCTATTCTCATAACCAGAGATATGGAAAGAAGCTTGGAAGTCGAATTTATGCCCGTAATTGAAGAGGATACAGATCTATTTATCCCGAGAATCAGAGGTATTTTAACAGGATTGCCATTACCCCTATGGATTAGTAGTGAAATATTACATTACCAGGTAGTTGAGCGCAGACCAGGAACCAGCCAATTATATATTACTACACAACCTGAAGGAGCTGATGTTTTTCTTAATGAGCGCTATGCAGGCCAGACCCCTCTGACCTTGGAACAATTAGAAATTGGGGAATATATAGTTTGGGTTGAACTTAGTGGTTATGAATCATGGGAGAGAAAAACTCAGATTATTGATAACAGAACTACCTTCCTCAGTGCTGATTTACAGAGAACAGTGCAATATGGTTCAATTGCTATTAGATGTAATGAGGATATTGCCAGAATCTATCTTGATGGTCAATTTAAGCGTTTAACACAGGCGAATAGAGATATTGTCTTAGAAGAAGTATCTGACGAGTTTCATGATGTTGGGATTACTTTAAGCGGATACAACGATTGGTTTCAAAGAGTAGAGGTGAGACCTAATCAAAGACTCCAGTTAACTATTAATCTGGAAAAAATCATGCAAAATGGAAGTCTGGAAATTAGCTGTAATGTAGATAATGCAATGATTTATTTAGATGGAAATTATTAAAAAAGGACCTACTCCAACAGGCGTATTATTATCGCTCATATTCAAGAAGGTAGCTATGAATTAAGAATTGCTAAAGATGGTTATTATGATTATATCTCTACTGTGAGAGTTTATAGTGACCGTATCTCGCGAGTTAATGTAGATTTGCACAGAGAAGATCAGGAGATAGCAGAAGGAGCTATTGCTATTTACTGTAATGAGAATGATGCCAGAATATTTGTTAATGGTGCTTACCACACTATTACTTCAGCTGTCAGGGCAGAAATTATTGGTGAATTAGAAGAGAATGTTTATGAAATTACAGTAATAAAAGAAGAATATCAAATTTGGCAGAAAGAAGTCGTTGTTAATGTCGGAGAGACAACATCGGTTTTTGCAGATTTAGTTAAAGTTGAAAAATGATAATTCGAGGAAATGCATGACGTTAATGAATATTTTTTATATTTGAATAGACAAAAAGTATTATTATAGCGATAAATATGACAAGAAGATTAAATTAAATATTTGACTTACACTTTAGGTCTAGATGGATAAATTATTTTTTTCAAGGCGCTATTGGTTTTTTAGCAGCCTTACCCTTATTAGTACTCATTACCTTATGACTACAAAACTTGTTTGTAGTGGTTTCAATGACAGCTACTGCATTTACTATTTTTGTCATGCCTCATAATATTACTACTTCTAAAAGGAATGTATTAGGAGGATATATTATTGGCATGGTGTTTGGTTTGTTATTTTTTATTATTCATCCGAGCTCAGGAGTAGGGCAAGATGCCATCTATGCTCTTGCTGTTGCATGTTCAATGTTTACTATGACCATCATGTACCTGGAACACCCACCTACCGCAGGTACAGCATTAGGGGTAGTTGTTGCTGGTTTCTCCATAAGGGTTATTATAAGCATAATAGTAGGTAGGTATTAGTATTTTAACAAAAATTAATTGGCTTTTGAAACCAATTATATTCAACCTTATTGCCACTCGTCAAAAGTAAAATAAAATAAAGAAATGCCTCACATCATCTATTAACCCAGTATTTCTATAATTAAAATATTAAGGAACAAAAAAATTTTTAATTAAAAGGTTGACATAACAGAATGTGGTTATTATAATCTTTTCTAATATTCAATTATGGCAGTATTAACAATTTATTAGAAGGAGGGATTAAAAAATGTAATAAATAGAAAATATTAATAGAATTAAAGCTGATTTGCAAAAGAATTAAAAGAAAGAAGGATTATTATTTATGAAAATGAAGAGAAAATTATGGTTAATTTTTGGTATAGTATTTTTAAATATATGTTTTCTTAGCTTTTCTACAGTTTTAGCAGTGGAACCACCACCCCAGTTAATTTCACTAGAGGAGCTTCCACCAGAAACACCAGAAATTACTGCCTTAAGAGAGAAGATAGAAAAATATATTGATGATTATGCACCTCAAATGATTGAGATGAGTGATCATTTGTATAACAATCCAGAACCTGGATATTATGAATATGAATCATCTAAATATGTTGCCGCTGAGCTTGAAAAATACGGATTTGAGATGCAGTTTGGTGTTGAAGGTTTAGAAGAAGGGTATAATTCTGTAGTGGAAAAGCTCCATAATGCCAGAAACTTACCTACTGCTTTTACTGCTAAATATAAAGGCAAATCGGAACATCCCGTTATTGCTTTCACAACTGAGATGGATGCTTTGCGTGGTGATCCACCATTCCATGGTTGTGCTCATAACCAGCAGCCACCTGTTGCAATTGGTGCAGCTATTGCAATGACCAAGATTATGGATGAATACAATCTGCCAGGTAGTATCTGGGTAATCCATCTGCCAGCTGAAGAAATACCTCCTCCTGATCCCACTGCTATGTTTAAAGCAGGATATTTTGATGAAGTAGATTTTATACTTCAAACTCATGGTGGTGTCAATTCCGGACCAATAAAAAGGCCGTTAGCAGGAACTGGCGGTGCACAACTTATTAATGCCAATTTATATGAATTTTTTGGACAAACTGCCCATTCAGCTGGTGACCCCTGGAATGGGAGAGATGCCGGTGATGCTTTGCGAGCAATGTGGACGATGGTTGATATGATAAGAGAACATTCTAAACCAGAATTTAGGTTCCATGGAGCTGTTATTGAAACAGCAATAGCGCCCAATGTTATTAATCCTCATGTAATTTTTGATCATTGGGTCAGAGCAAATCCCGGCTTAAGTCAGGAGGAATTGAATCAAAAGGTAGAACAAATAGATATAATTGCCAAAGCAGCGGCAATGGGGACCTTCTGTGAAGTTGAAATCAGCCATTATGCTGATTATGTCAATGGTGTATCCACTGCTTGGGCGAATGCCTTAGGTTGGTATTATACTAAGATGTATAGTGACGAAGATATGACTTTAGATGAACCAGGTAGTCTAGCCAGTGGTTGGGATGTTGGTCAATGGGCTTCCTGGAGTGTACCAGGTTTGGGTTCTGAAAGAGGTTGTGCAACAATAGCTATGGCTGATGTCCCTGCTACTGCTGGACATTCACAGGAGAAGGCAGACCTAACTACTACTCCCTTAGGCCATAAGTCTCTTCCTCTTATGGCAAAAAGACAAGCTGCAGTTGCTTTGCGTTTAGTAACGCAACCAGAATTGTTGGAAAATATAAATGAAGAGCTGAAGCAATGGCAAGAATATGGCCTTGCTGAAGGCTATGTCACTGAAGATATGTTAAGAAATAGAAATAGATAATTTAGTGAGGTACTTAGTTGGGAAGTTGAATGTTAAACCTCCCAACTAAGTTTTTTTAAAATATTCATGCCCCAACCATAATTTATTTTAATTATATTTGATGATAATCAAGATATAGTTTTAAAAATTACTTCCCTTCTACTCCTATTTTAAATTAAGTTCAATAAATTTTTAACCAGCTTGTTTATCTTCTTGCTAATTAAATTACCTTTTGGTATAGTATAAGCGATTGTAAACACGGAGGATAATATGAAAGCAATTGGAATTGTTGGATTTAAAAATAGTGGCAAGACAACCCTGGCTATAGCGCTTGCCAGGGCATTAAAAAATAAAAATTATAGGGTTGTGGTAATAAAACATTCCAGTAAATCTGTCCATCATGAACAAAGCGATACTGGTAAATTTTTAAAGGAAGTTGGAAAAGCAGTCCTGATAACACCTGAGAGCACTGAAATAATAATAAGTGGAAAATGGGACTTAACAAAGATTGTGCCTTTACTCTCAGCTGATTTTTTAATTATAGAGGGATTTAAAAGCTTAAAATATTTCCCCAAAGTTCTTTGTTTAAAAGAAGAGAAAGAAGAAGAATTACTCGCTGATGGTCTGGAACTTTTTACAGCTGGAATAGAAGTAACCTTAAAAGAAAAGAAGATTGTTAATTTTTTAATTAACGAGGAAAAGGACCTAAAAAAGATGGTAGAATATATTGAGGAAAAAGGATTTTTATTGTCAGATGTAAATTGTGGAAAATGTGGGTATGAAAGTTGTTATGGTTTAGCTAAAGCCATTGTCAAAGGACAAGAGTCAATACAAAAATGTTCTTACACTCAGGATTACATTTCTCTTAAGGTTAATGGCAAGAAGATTCCTCTTAACCAATTTATGTCTAAGTTATATCAGAGTTTAATATATGGTATGTTAGCGCCACTTAAGGATATTGATTCTCTGGAACAGGCAGAAATTGTAATAAAAGCAAATTTATTCCGAGACGTAAAATAATAGGCATATTATAATTGATACAGGTCAAATCTTTAACAATGTTATTAAGGCGATGATTGCGAAGCAATGAGGTGTAAAAAATGATAAAGGAACAGATTAATTCCAAGAATCATATTTATGAGAATATTATAATTGGAGGAGGACCAGCAGGATTGACTGCTGGTATTTATCTCAGCCGATCCCGAATTGATGCAATATTATTTGAGAAGGGAATTAGCGGTGGTCAGGCAAATTTAACTGAGATAATTGAAAATTATCCTGGTTTTCCCGAAGGTATCATGGGACCTGAGTTAATGCAAAGATTCGAGCAGCAGGCTAGGAAATTTGGTTTAAAGATTATGAATAATACAGTGTTGGAGATTTCTCGGGTGAAGTATAGAGATAAAATAATTTTTAAAGTCAAGACTGGTATTGGTATTTTTTACTGTCAATCGGTTATTGTAGCTTCTGGTGGTGAAGCAAGTAAATTAAAAGTTCTCGGAGAAGAAGAGTTAACAGGAAGAGGAGTTTCTTATTGTGGTACTTGTGATGGAGCCTTCTTTCGTAATAAGGAGATTGTAGTAGTAGGAGGAGGAGATACTGCCTTAGAAGAAGCTTTGTTTTTAACTAAATTTGCCAGTAAAATAACCATTATTCATCGAAGAGATGAATTAAGAGCAACTAAGATTCTCCAGGAGCGCGCCTTCAATAATCCCAAAATTAACTTTAGCTGGAGCACTATCGTTCTTTCTATTATCGGTAAATCACAGGTTGAGGCAGTTCAATTAAAAAATGTAAATAACGGACAGATTAATACCTTACCCTGTCAGGGAGTTTTTATCTTTACCGGTTACAAGCCCATTTATCCTTCTTTTGGAGAAATGCAGGAACAATTAATTAATGAGAGTGATTATATTATCACTGATGGAAATATGAAGACCAGAATAGAGGGTATTTTCGCCTGTGGTGATGTACGTGCCAAAAGTTTACGACAGGTTGTTACCGCCTGTGGTGAAGGCGCTATCGCTGCCTTTTCTGTGGAAGCATTCTTAGGATAGATATCTACCAGGAGGAAAGTATAAAAGCAAAAAATAATTGCATTTCTGATTAGTGTCAGATGGAGGAAAAATGAATTTAGATTTTGGTATTTCAACCATGGTTTACTACCAAAAGCCAATTGAAAAATTATTACCACACTTAATTAAGAGTAAGATTGATACTATTGAAATAAGACCAAGACAAAACCATTTTCAGCCCCAAGAAATTAGTGAGCTTCTTAAATTAAAAAAGAGGTTAGACCAAAAGAGAATTATAGTTAAAGCGATACATATGCCCATGAATGGAGTGGATGTTTCTCATCCTCAAGAGTATGAAAGGATAAAATCAGTTCGAGAAGTTGAAAAGGCAATACTTATGGCTTACCATTTAAGGGCAGATTTGGTTGTAGTTCATCCCGGAGCGCTAGTGAATAATTCTGATGATAGAAAAAAAAGAATATACTTAAGTGTTGAGAGTTTAAAGGAAATTATGGATTTCTGTCAGAATTGGAACGTAAAAATAGCCCTTGAAAATACACCTCCCGGAAGAGTTGGTGACAAGCTGGAAGAAATTCAACTGATTATGGAAATAATATCTTCCAAAGCTTTAGGAATCTGTCTTGATACTGGTCATTATTTACTAAACAACCGCGAAATAGAGCAGGGGAAATTAAATCTAGATAAAATACCGATTAATTGGCAGGCTATTTTATTACACGTTCACCTTCATGATAATGACGGTATGCATGATTTACATTTGTTACCACAAGAAGGGCTTTTTCCGTGGACTTCTTTTATATCCTTTCTAAGGGAAATAAATTACCAAGGAACTTTAATTATTGAACCAAAAGAAAACGATGATTTACCAGATTATCTTAACAGAATTATTGCAGCCCAAGATAAAATAAGAAGCTTATATCAGAATCATTAATTTAAAGTGGAGAAGAGTTATTTTGACATTTTTTGCTATAAATTATATTCTTTGATAGAATAATGAAGATAATTAGAATTTCAAGGAGGAATTTTAGGTGACTAAATATGATGTGGATAAGGTAAGAATATTTGCCCTTGTTGGACATGGTGATGCTGGGAAAACCTCTCTTACTGAAGCGATGCTTTACGATGCTAATATGACTACCCGTTTAGGAAAAATTGAACAGGGTAATACCGTTACTGATTATGATACCAAAGAGGTTAAAAGAGGTATTACCATAAATTCTTCTTTAGCTTATTTGAACTGGAAGGATTCAACCTTTAATATTATTGATACACCTGGTTATCTCGATTTCATTATTGATACTAAATCAAGTTTAAGAGTAGTAGATTGCTCAATTATTGTGGTTTGTGGTGTATCCGGAGTGGAAGTACAAACCGAAAAGGTATGGGATTATTCTGAGGAATTTCAGCTTCCCAGAATATTTTTTATTAATAAATTGGATAGGGAAAGAGCTGATTTCAGTCGTGTTAGTGAGATGATTAGAGAAAACTTTGGACAAAATGCCGTGCCAATCCAATTACCAATAGGAGTAGAGGAAAACTTCCAAGGCTTAGTTGATTTATTAAAAATGAAGGCTTATTATTTTCAAGCAGATAAGGATGGTAAGAATCAGATTGAAGAGAAGGATATACCGGATGATTTAAAGGCAAAAGCTAATGAATTTAGGCAGAAGATGATTGAAGCAGTTGCTGAATTTGATGACGAAATTCTTATGAAATACCTCGACGGGGAGGAATTAACTAAAGAAGAAATATTAACCTGTCTAAAAGGTGCTATAATGAAAAGAAAAGTATTTCCGGTATTATGTGGTTCAGCAACTAAAAATATTGGTATTGAATTACTACTTGATTTTATAAAGGATTATTTCCCCAATCCGATTGAATTACCTGATATTTTGGTAAAGAATCTGAAAGAACAAAAGGATATTCAATTAAAAAGAGCAGTAGGCGATGCACCATTTGCTGCTTTAGTATTTAAAACTGTTACTGATCCATATGTAGGAAACCTGACTTATTTTAGAGTTTTTTCAGGTGAACTGAACTCTGATTCCAGCATTTACAATGCATCTCAAGATATTGAAAATAAGGTGGGGAAAATATTCCGTATGCAGGGAAAGGAACAAACTCCAATTACTATAGTTTCTGCTGGAGGTATAGGGGCAATTGCCAAATTAAAGAAAACTAATACTGGTGACACTTTATGTGATAAAGAATTTCCCATTGAATTTAAAAAAATAGAATACCCCGAACCAATTATGAAATTTGCGATATTTCCAAAGAGTAAAGGAGATGAAGATAAACTAAGTATTGCCATAAACAGGATACAGGAAGAAGAACCAACTATCCGGATTTATAGGGATGAAGATACCGGAGAAACAATTATCGCCGGGATGGGAGAATCCCACCTCGATGTAGTTATAGAAACTATGGAGACAAAGTTTGGAGTAGAAATCGAAAAAAGTATCCCTAAAGTTGGTTATAAGGAGACTATTCGAAAGAAAGTACAGGCAGAAGGAAAATATAAGAAACAATCAGGTGGCCGTGGTCAATATGGGCATTGTTTTGTAGAGTTTGAGCCAATAGAACGGGGTAAAGGTTTTGAATTTGTTGATAAAATTGTTGGTGGAGTTATTCCAAAACAGTATCGTCCGGCAGTAGAAAAAGGGATTGTTGAAGCTATGAGAAAAGGTGTTGTAGCTGGTTATCCAACTGTTGACATTAGGGCAACCTTATATGATGGAAGTTATCATACTGTTGACTCCTCTGAAATGGCATTTAAGGTAGCAGGATCTCTGGCTTTTAAAAAAGGGGTCACAATGGCTGATCCAATAATATTAGAACCCATTTATGATCTGGAAGTAATAGTGCCTAAAGAATATATGGGAGATATTATTGGAGATTTAAATAGTAAAAGAGGTAGAATAATGGGTATGGATGAAGCAGGAAAAGGTAAACAGATTATTAAAGCCCAGGTACCTCAGGCTGAAATGTTTAGGTATTCCATTGATTTACGTTCTATTACTCAGGGGAGAGGAATATTTACCATGAAGTTTTCCCATTACGAGGAAGTCCCTCCTCAAATTGCTCAGGAAATTATAGACAAAGCAAAGAAGGAAATTGAATCTGAGTCATAACTATTTAAAAAATTAGCTATTTTTATAAATTATTTTAAGTAGATACTTGTTTTCCAAGCTTTTGGTAACTATAATAAAAAAAGATTAATAAAAATTAATGTAATGGGGGAGGTGTAAGATTAATGTTTGGAGATTTAGAGTGGTACTGGATTGCGGCGATTATTGCAGCTATCATTGGAATAATTTGGTGGCTGGGCGAGGATTAAAAAGTTTTTACGAACATTAATACAGGTTTTGTAGCAATGGTAGTAACGCCAGAATAAGTGCAGGATTTTCACTATCTAAATGGTGACCGTAACCTGCACTTATTTATTCCAATCATCATGAAGTTTTTATATTACTTGAAAAATAACATTATTAGATAATGGTAACAATTAAATCAATAGATTATACCTCTTTTTGGTATGTTACGAACTACCCGCTAAAAGGAGTTATTGCTTGATCGATTAATTGACTTTTATTTTACAATTTATTATAATTAATAAGCTTTTCTAATAGATAATAAAGAAGAAACTTTTACAGGCAAATAATTGGAATTATTGAGTTAAAGAGAGTCAGTGGTTGGTGGAAACTGATACTAGATTCCTAGAAACTCACCTGTAATTTTTCCAAGTGAAAGTTTTAAAAACAATAACTTAGGACGTTTTTCACGTTAAAGAAGAAGAAGGGTAGATGGGGCTGTAGCTCAGTAGGGAGAGTGCCTCCTTGGCGTGGAGGAGGTCGCGGGTTCGATTCCCGCCAGCTCCACCATTACTTATCTACTAAAATAGGGTGGTACCACGGGTAAATCTCGTCCCTGGTAATATTGTTATTACAGGTGGCGGGATTTTTCTATTCTAAGGAGTGAAATAATACAATGAAAGAGAAATATGATTTTAGGAAAATAGAACAAAAGTGGCAACAATATTGGTATAGTCAGGGATTATTTCAAAGCAATATAGAATCTGGTAATAAAAAATATTATGTACTGGAAATGTTTCCTTACCCATCCGGTGAGCCACATATGGGACATGTTAAGAATTATGTTATCGGAGATGTGGTAGCGCGTTATAAACGCAATAGAGGTTTCAATATATTGCACCCTATGGGTTGGGATTCATTTGGCTTACCTGCCGAGAATGCTGCTATCAAACATCAGATTCATCCAGCTATATGGACGCAGGAAAATATAAAAAAGATGAAGAATACCCTTTTATCAATGGGAATAAGCTATGACTGGAGACGCGAGCTTTCTACTTGCAGCCCTGAATACTATAAATGGACTCAGTGGATGTTTTTACAACTTTATAAAAATGGCCTTGCTTATAAGAAGAAAGCGGTAGTTAATTGGTGTCCTTCCTGTGCCACAGTATTGGCAAACGAACAGGTTGTTAATGGAAAATGTGAGAGATGTGGAGCAGAAGTAACAAAAAAAGAACTATCGCAGTGGTTCTTCAAGATTACCCATTATGCTCAACAACTTTTAGATGATATGAATCTTTTAGAAGAATGGCCTGAGCGAGTATTAATGATGCAAAAAAATTGGATTGGTAAAAGCGATGGAGCACAGGTAAAATTTAGTATTATGGGTACAAATCAAACCTTTTCTGTCTTTACTACCAGACCGGATACTCTTTATGGAGTTACCTTTTTTGTTCTTTCCCCCGAGCATCCTATAGTAGATAAGCTGGTTAAGGGTACAGAGTATGAGGAAAAAGTGAGAAAATTTAAAGAGGAATTCTTTAGGGAAAATATTACTGAGAAGAATATTACCCTAACTGAAAAGAGAGGATGTTTTACCGGTCAATATGTTATAAATCCTTTAAATCAGGACAAAGTTCCAATCTGGTTGGCAAATTATGTACTGATGGAATATGGTACCGGAATGGTTATGGGAGTACCAGCACATGATCAGAGAGATTTTGAATTTGCTCGAAAATATAATCTGCCAGTAAGGGTAGTTATTCAACCTGAGAATTCTCACCTTTTAGATAATAGTATCCAGGAAGCCTTTGATCAAGAAGGTATAATGATTAATTCAGGAAGATTTAATGGTTTGCCCAGCCATAAAGGGAGAGAAATGATAATAAAATACCTTGAAGAGAAAGGATTCGGAAAAAGAGAGATTAATTATCGCTTAAGGGATTGGTTGATTTCCAGGCAGCGTTACTGGGGTGCACCTATACCAATTGTTTATTGTCCTAAATGCGGAATGATTCCTGTACCAGAAAAGGACTTACCGGTATATTTACCTGATGATGTTGATTTTAAACCAACTGGATTATCACCATTACTTTCCAGTAAGCAATTTTTAAATACTACCTGTCCTCAATGTGGTCAAGATGCCAGTAGAGATACCGATACTATGGATACTTTTGTCTGTTCTTCCTGGTATTACCTTCGCTTTTGTTCTCCCCATCTGGATGATAGACCATTTGATGAAAATGAACTACATTACTGGATGCCGGTAGATCAATATATAGGTGGGGTGGAACATGCTATTTTACACCTTTTATATTCCCGATTTTTTGTAAAGGCTTTATACGATATGGGTTATCTAAAATTTAAAGAACCTTTCAAGAGGCTTTTTACCCAGGGAATGGTCTGTAAAGATGGAGCAGCAATGTCTAAATCAAAAGGAAATGTAGTTACCCCTGGCAATATTTTTAATCAATATGGTGTTGATTCAACCAGACTAATGATTCTCTTTGCCGGTCCCCCTGAACTCGATATGGATTGGAGTGAAAAGGGTATTGAAGGAGCTTCTCGTTTCTTAAACCGGATTTGGCGAATAGTTCATCAATATCGAAAATTATTTCAGGAAGAAGGCTTGCCTAAAAGGATAGTTGAAAATACAGTGAGCAAGGAATTTAAAAAATTGGAAAGGAAAACACATCAAACCATAAAAAAAGTAACAGAGGATATTGAAGAAAGATTTCATTTTAACACGGCAATAAGCGCCATCATGGAGTTAGTTAATGAGCTATATGGTCTAAAGGTAAAATTAACCCAAATAAATGAATCAGAAAAAGCAATCTTGAAAGCAACAATTGAGATCACTATTAAATTGCTCGGTCCTATAGTTCCTCATTTTTGTGAAGAATTATGGCATGAAATTGGAAATGAACGAAGTATTTATTTCGAAAGCTGGCCTCAATTTAATAGCCAACTAATTAAAGAAGAACAGATATTAATTATTATACAAATAAATGGTAAGCTACGTGATAAAATTAAAGTCCCTACTGACAGTTCTGATGAGATGATAAGAAAGACCGTACTAGAATTGCCAAAAATTAAAAAGTGGATTAAAGGTAAAAATATTGATAAGATTATAAATATACACGGTAAGCTGGTAAATATTGTAATTCATTAAATAACCATATGTTTTATCATTGGTGTTTTAAAATATTGATATGATGTAACATCTTTTTTAATAAGGAGGAATTAAAATGGCTTCTTTTGGTGATTTAAATTGCTTTGTTGGTATCGGTCGTCTAACCAGAGATCCTGAATTAAGGTATACACCTTCTGGAAGAGCAGTTTGTAGATTTGGTCTGGCAATTAATCGCAGTTATAAAAATCAAGAAGGAACTAATGTAGAAGACACTCTGTTTATCAACATATCAGTCTGGGGCAAACAGGCAGAATATTGTTCTCAATTTTTAAAAAAGGGAAGAAGAATTGCTGTTAATGGAGAATTAAGGTCTAATAGTTGGCAGGATAGAGAAGGGAATAAGAGGATTACTTTTGAGATTAGTGCCAGAACTATTCAATTTTTAGACTATCTGAAGGATCTTGATAGTACAACTGATGATAAATATCCCAAGGCAGGAGCGTACAAGGAAGAGGATTCAGGTGAAGAGAATGCAGAAGAAGAAAATAGCTTGGTTGATGAAGATTCTAATGAAGAAGATATTCCCTTCTAATTATAGACGGATATATTTAATTTAGTTGTCCCAATCATATCATAGTTTTAATATATAGAAGTATATTCATTATCAAAAAATATATCTTTTTGTCAGTTTATATAGACAAAGAAAAAAAGAGATGTTATAATAAACCTTGCAGTTTATGAGAAGATAATTTGTGGGCGGATAGCTCAGTAGGGAGAGCACTGGCTTTACAAGCCAGGGGTCACAGGTTCAAGCCCTGTTCCGCCTACCATTTGATTTAAAAGAGGGGTCGTAGTGCAGTTCGGTTTAACACGCCTGCCTGTCACGCAGGAGAACGCGGGTTCAAATCCCGTCGACCCCGCCATTTTCTTTAATGAAAAAAGAGGTTATTGCCGAGATAGCTCAGTCGGTAGAGCAGTGGACTGAAAATCCACGTGTCCCCAGTTCAACTCTGGGTCTCGGCACCAATTATATTGTTTTGCGGAAATAGCTCAGCGGTAGAGCATCGCCTTGCCAAGGCGAGGGTCGCGGGTTCAAATCCCGTTTTCCGCTCCATTGTACTAATAGTATTTTTTAATTACTATATTTGAGGCGGCATAGCCAAGCGGGAAGGCAGAGGACTGCAAATCCTTCATCCTCGGTTCAAATCCGAGTGCCGCCTCCAGTTATAAAAATAACATTGGTTGATTGGGCGGTTAGTTCAGTGGAAGAATGCTTCCTTGACGCGGAAGAGGTCACTGGTTCAATCCCAGTACCGCCCACCATTTTTTATAACTTTTTTGAATAATCCTGGAAGGAAATAAATTATTAAATTTGATAACGATAACAATGAGTATTTCAGAAAAACCTCATGTCAGTTAACGTGAGTTTTTTTGTTTTAGGAGTGAAATTAATGGGGAAGATTAACATTATACTATTGGACGTGGACGGAAGAAAGGTTAATGTTGATTCAGAAATAACCTTCTATGATCTAATAAAACAATATGATTCCGGATTAGCTGAACAAGCTTTAGCGGTAAAAACTCAAAATTTTAAAAAAGATCTTTTTGATAAACCACAAGAGGGAGATAGGATAGAAGTTATTACTTACCAGAGTAAAGAAGGAAAAAAAATATTTTTTCATAGTTCATCACATATATTGGCACAGGCAGTTCAAGAATTATATCCCGGTACTAGAATTGCTATTGGCCCGGCGATTGAGGAAGGCTTCTATTATGATTTTGATTCAGATCATACCTTTTCTCCCGAAGATTTTATGGTAATTGAAAAGAAGATGAAAGAGCTAGTAAAAAAGAACATTCCTTTGCAAAAGAAGATTTTAAAGAAAGAAGATGCAGTTCGTTTATTTGAACAGAAAGGCGAAGTATATAAGGTAGAATTGTTAAAGGAGATTCCAGAGGAATGGGTAACTGTATACCAACAGGGAGATTTTATTGATTTATGCCGTGGTCCACATGTTCCTTCTACCAGGAAGATAAAAGCATTTAAATTATTAAGTGTGGCTGGTGCTTACTGGCGTGGTGATGAAAAGAATAAAATGTTACAGAGAATATATGGCATATCTTTTGATTCCCAGGAAGCCTTAGATAACTACTTACAATTATTAGAAGAAGCCAAAAGAAGAGATCATCGTAAAATAGGAAAAGATCTTGATTTATATAGTTTTCATGACGAGGGTATTGGTTTTGCATTTTTTCATCCCAGAGGCATGATTATTCGAAATTTACTGGAAGATTATTGGCGAGAAGAGCATCGTAAAAGAGGATATCAGGAGATTAAGACTCCAATTATTCTGAATAAATCATTATGGATGCAATCCGGTCATTGGGATCACTATAAAGAGAATATGTATTTTACCAAAATAGATGATCAGGATTTTGCGGTAAAACCTATGAACTGTCCCGGTGGCGTTCTGATATACAAAAATAGATTGCATAGTTACAAGGAATTTCCTTTAAGGATAGCTGAGTTGGGATTGGTTCATCGTCATGAGTTATCAGGGGTGTTACATGGTTTATTTCGGGTTCGCTCCTTTACTCAGGATGACGCTCATATTTATATGATGCCATCTCAGATAATTGAAGAAGTTCAGAATCTTATTGATTTTGAAGGGTTTTTCTATCAGACTTTTGGATTTGATTATCATATTGAATTAAGCACTAAGCCGGAAAATGCCATGGGTTCTGATGAAGTATGGGATAAGGCTATAAATAATCTGAAAAGTGCTTTAGATGATAAAGGGATTTCTTATAAGATTAATGAGGGCGATGGAGCCTTTTATGGACCTAAAATTGATTTTCATCTTAAGGATTGCCTGGGGAGGAACTGGCAATGTGGTACCATACAGCTTGATTTTCTTATGCCGGAAAAATTTGATCTTTACTATATAAATCCTCAAGGTGAAAAAGAACGACCGGTTATGTTACATAGAACGATTATGGGTAGTTTAGAACGTTTTATAGGTATATTAATTGAACAATTTGCCGGTGCCTTACCTACCTGGATTGCTCCGGTTCAGGTGAAACTGTTACCTATTGCAGATCGACATATTGAATATGGTAAAAACTTAGTAAAGATACTAACTGAGCAGAATATTCGAGTGGAACTTGATGAAAATAATGAAAAAATAGGGGCAAAAATAAGGAAAGCAGAAATGCAGAAAATCCCCTATATGTTAATTTTTGGAGATCAGGAAGTAGCTAATTCATCTGTCAATATCAGAAAGAGAGGGAAAGGTGATTTAGGAGCGGCAGCTATTGAACAATATATTAGCTTGATTAATGAAGAAATTAGGGAAAAATCTCTACCATAAAAATGGATATGTTTTAGCTAATAAATATTAAAATGATTATTTACTGAAAGGACAGGGTGATAGCCAGAAAACTCAATGTTGACTAAAAAAAAACAATATGCTATATTCATTTAACGAGATTTTTAATCATTTGTTATACTTATTACATAGAGTGAGCTATAAAAGGAGGAATGTGAAATAAAGTCAAAATCTACTTTTCGGGTGAATCATGAAATTAAAGCCCAAAAAATTCGTTTGATTGGTCATGATGGAAAACAGCTTGGCTTGGTTGATAGAGAAACAGCGTTAACAGAAGCACAAAAAAACAACCTGGATTTAGTGGAGGTGTCCCCTGATGCCAGCCCCCCTGTTTGTCGCATTATGGACTATGGTAAATATCGTTATATGATAGAAAAAAGAGCAAAATTGGGTAAAAAGAAACAGAAGGCTACTGCTCTAAAAGAAATCAAAATACGTCCAAACATTGGAGAGCATGATTATGATTTCAAAAAAAGACAGATTCATAAGTTTTTACAGGATGGCAATCGCGTTAAGGTGACGGTAATGTTCAGGGGGAGGGAAATGAAATTTGTTGAATCTGGTAGAGAGCTTTTAGACCGAGTTGTAGCGGAAACAAGTGAGTTTTCTAAAGTAGAAAGAAAACCGAAATTAGAAGGAAGAAATATGACTTTAATTCTTATTTCTAATAAAAATAGTTAAAATTAAGATAATATGATAGAATTTTAGAGAATCAACATTTCAAAAAATCATTTGTCTTAAAAGGAATTTTAAAAAATATTTAAAATTGGTGGGATAAATAAATATTAAATAAGCTTAATTCAAGCAATTTTCAAGGAGAAGAATCCCCCTTTTCCCCTTGTATATATTAGATGGAGGAATAATATTCATGCCAAAAATGAAAACACATCGTGGAGCTGCAAAACGTTTTAAAATAACAGAATCAGGGAAAATCAAACGTTCTAAAGCTTATAAAAGTCATATATTGACCAAAAAATCAGCTAAGAGAAAGAGACAATTAGCTAAGTCGACCGTAGTTGATCAAAGTGATAGTAAAAGAATAAAACATTTATTGCCTTATTTATAAAATTTGTCTTTATTCTTTATAAAAATAATATTTTTAAAATGAATCAAGAGTTAAATGAGGGGAGAAAGTCATGCCAAGAGTAAGTAGTAGTGTTGCTTCGAGAAATAGAAGAAAAAAGATTCTTAAGTCTGCTAAAGGATACTGGGGTGGCAAGAGCAAGTTATTACGTTCAGCCAAAGATGCAGTTAGAAAGTCTTTATCTTATGCTTATCGTGATAGAAGAGCTCGAAAGAGAGATTTTCGGCGTCTCTGGATTACCCGTATTGGTATTGCTGCTAAAAAGGAAGGCATTTCCTATAGTCAATTTACGAATGGACTTAAGAAAGCTAACATACAAATAAATCGAAAAATGTTAGCAGAAATAGCTGTTCATCATTATGAAGGTTTTAGCCAGCTGGTAAAACTATCAACAGCGGAGAGCAAATAATTATTTCTTTATGATATCGATGATGTATTTATAACAAGCAGATTTATGGCAACCATAAAGAGAAAGTATGGGAAGAATATAAAGAAAAAAATTAAAAGATAGTAGAGAAAGCCTGTGTTATTTTATTTAAGAACATAAAATAGCTGGCTTTGTCGAATTTCACTTTTAAAAAGCCGACTGAAAATTGAAGAATAGGTCAGGACGGGTTATTCCGTTACAGATAAAATAAGTTTGGACTTGAATAGTAATAAGTCAAAAAGGGTGGTAACGCGGAGAAGTTTATAATTTTCGTCCCTTTAATGGGAAAAATTATAGACTTCTTTTTTTTATAAGGAGGGATATCTTTGGAGAAAGAAATTAAAAATTTAATAGAACAATTCAATAAAAGAATTGCTGCTATAAATAATAAGGAAGAATTGAAGGGTATTAAAAACGAATATATAGGTCGCAAAGGTTTGGTGACTCAAATGTTAAAAAGAATTGCTTCCTTACCAGCAGAAGATAAACCCAAGGCTGGTATGTTGCTCAATCAAATAAAAGAAGACTTTCAAATAATGATAACAGAAAAAGATAGGGAATTATTAAAAGAGGAATCTAAAGAAGATGAGCAGATTGATATTACCATTCCCGGTAGAAACTTTATATCAGGAACTATTCATCCAATTGAACTAATCCTGAAAGCTACTGAAGAAATTTTTCTAGGAATGGGATTTTGTATAGTCGATGGTCCCGAAATTGAACTTGACTATTATAATTTTGAAGCATTAAACATACCTAAAGACCATCCGGTAAGGGATGATCAGGATTCCATTTATATTACGTCGGATATTCTTTTAAGAACTCAAACCTCTCCAATGCAGGTCAGAACAATGGAGAATCAGTCACCTCCAGTAAGAATAATTTCCACCGGAAAATGTTATCGCCGGGATTCTATAGATAATACTCATACTCCAATGTTTCATCAGATAGAGGGATTAGCAGTAGACAAAGATATTTCTCTGGCTGATTTAAAAGGTGTAATAGCAGAATTTTGTAAGCAGATTTTTGGAAAAGATAGAATTATTAGATTTAGACCGGGGTATTTTCCTTTTGTAGAACCAGGAGCTGAGGTTGATGTATCTTGTGGATTGTGTAAGGGTAAAGGTTGCCCATCCTGTGGCTATAGCGGCTGGTTAGAGATTATGGGTGCCGGTATGGTTCATCCACATGTTTTAGAGATGGTTGGCTATGATACTGAAAAATATACTGGTTTTGCCTTTGGAATGGGTGCTGAAAGAATTGCCATGCTTAAATATGGTATTAATGATATTCGTTTATTTTTTGAAAATGATTTGCGCTTCTTAACTCAATTTAAATAGAATGGAAATTTATAGGGAGGATGGGTTTCATGCAGGTCTCATATAATTTATTAAAAGAGTATGTAGATATTAATTTATCACCGGAAGAACTAGCTGAACGGCTTTCTATGAATGGTATTGTTGCTGAACATACTACTCCAATATTTAAAGAGGTTCAGGGAGTATTGGTAGGGAAAATAGCTGATATTAAACCTGTCCATAACAATAGTAATCTATTGGTTTGTACAGTAGATATTAAAAGTAGAACATTAGAAGTTGTTTGTGGTGCAAGAAATATGAAAGTAGGAGATTATGTTCCGGTAGTATTGGAAGGTGGTGCTTTACCAGGATTAGGAAAGATTGAAGAGAAAATAATTCAAGGAGTATATTCACAGGGGATGATTTGTTCAGCTTCCGAATTGGGATTGGAGAAGAGCAAATCACCCGGTGTATTAATCTTAGATAAGAACTTACCTTTAGGAGAAAGGATTGAAAATTTAACAGGAATGGTAGATGATGTAATTTTTGATTTTGAAATTTTCTCCAATCGCCCTGATTTATTGAGTATAATTGGGATTGCTCGGGAAATATCAGCTTTTTCCGGGAAAACCTTACGATTACCGGAGATAAAGTTAGTAGAAACAGAGGAATTGATAACCGATTGTATATCAGTGGAAGTAGAGGATGAAGATCTTTGTCCTCGCTATGCTGGCAGAATAATTAGGGAATTGCAGGTGAAACATTCACCATTCTGGTTAAGATGGAAATTATTTTTACTGGGCATCAGACCAATTAATAACATAGTTGATGTGACTAATTATGTTATGATGGAGACGGGACAGCCTCTTCATGCCTTTGACCTTAATTTTATTCATGGTCAGAAAATAATCATTCGCAGAGCTAATCCCGGGGAAAAATTTAGGACTTTAGATGGCATTGAACGGATATTAACAAAAGATAATCTGGTTATTGCTGATTGCGATCGAGCTATTGCCTTAGCGGGTGTTATGGGAGGTGAGAATTCTGAAATTAAGACTACTACAAAAGACGTATTTTTGGAATCAGCATATTTTGATGCAGTTAATAATAGAAGAACCAGTCACTATTTTACTTTGAGGACAGATGCTTCTAATCGTTTTGAAAAAGGCATAGATCCATTTGGCCAGGTTTTTGCTCTGAATAGAGCTGCTTATCTTATAACCCAACTTACCTCAGGCAAGCTTCTTTCTGGAGTCATAAACCAATACAGTAAACAATTGAGCAGGACAAAGCCAATCAAACTTTATCTGCCTAAAATAAGTAGGGTTTTAGGAACCACAATCGCTAACAACAATAGTGAGATTACAGAAAAAGTTGTTGATATTTTAACTAAGTTGGAATTTAAAATCAATCATGAGATTGATAATTATTTAGAACTTACACCTCCCAGTTTTAGGAGTGATGTACAAAGAGATGTAGATGTTATTGAAGAAATTGCCAGGATATTTGGTTATGAAAACATTCCCTCTACTTTGTTTAAATCTACGGTGATACAGGAAGGTAAAAGCAATAGACAAAAAATTGTGGATAAAATAAGGAGTTTTCTGGTTGGTTGCGGTATGCATCAGATAATTAGCTATAGTATGATTACTCCAAAATGTTTTGATTGGCTGAAATTACCATCTTCTCACTATTTTCGTCAGACAGTCAAATTAGCTAATCCACTAATTCAAGAGCAAACCATCATGAGAACCACTTTGATACCAGGTTTACTTAAGACAATTCAATGGAATGTAAATCATAGTATGGGAAAAATAAAATTATTTGAAATCGGAAGGATTTATTTTCCTCAAAGTAAGCTTGAGGGCGATTCTCTGCCTGTTGAAAAATTAATGATAGCTGGGGGAATAGCTAAAATAGGCAGGGGGAATATATGGGATAAATCAGAAAACTGGGATATATTTTACCTGAAAGGAATTTTAGAATCCCTCTTTGATGCATTAATGATAAGGGATATAGATTATTTACCCGGGAATCTACCCTTTTTTCATCCCCAAAAGAATGGCTTAATAAAGAGTGGAAACAAGAGGATAGCCTTTTTTGGTGAGTTGCATCAGGATATTGCCAAATGTTTAGATGTACCAGGGAATATTTTATTATTCGAGTTGGATTATGCAGAACTGTATCCATTGATTAATAGAGAAGTCACTTTTCGGTCTTTACCTAAATATCCTTATACCCAAAGAGATATAGCAATAGAAGTTCCTGAGAATGTAAATTTTACCCAGATAAAAAAGGAAGTTTTAGAAGTAGGACAGGATATTATTAAGAGAGTAGAATTATTTGATATTTTTAGAGGGGAAAAGATTAAACCAAGTAACAAAAGCATAGCTTTTTCAATATTTTTTCAGGCTGATGATAGAACTTTAACGGATATTGAAGTCGACAAAATAATGGAAAATGTTACAATAAGATTGAATGCACTCTTTCAGGCAAACTTAAGACAATAATTTAATTGATTTCAGGAGGCTTTTAGAAATCATTAACTTAGTTGATTTAATCATTCTTATAATTGTCTTATTTAATGTATGTCTAGGTTTTAAAAGAGGTGTTATTGCGGAAATATTAACATTGATAGGATTAGTTTCTGCCATTTTTATTTCAATATTCTGGTATCATGACCTAAGCGTTTTTCTCATAAAGCAATTCAAGTGGAATCAAGCCTTATCTAATATAATTAGTTTTATTATTATTTTTATTGTGGTTATATTATGTTTTAGAATACTAGAAACAATATTAAGCCGAATTGTAGCGTTATTATTTTTAAATTGGATAAACAATTTAGGTGGTTCATTATTCGGATTTATCAGGGGTGCAATTATAGTAAGCTTGTTATTATTCCTGGTAAATTTTATTCCGTTACCATTAGAAATGAGAACTCAGATATCGGATTCTATTTTAGCTAAGCCTCTACTGGATAGCTTAATAATTATATATAATTCTGTACGAGAATGGTTACCAGGACATTTTCAGTTTGAAACTGAATATTTAAGAGAAAGATTATATCAAAATATTAATATCTAAAAATTGGAAATGAGTTTTTTAAAAGCAATAAATTTTAACAGAATTATCAGATAGGATTTATAAAAATTAAAATGGATCAAAAAATAGATAGAAGGATTAAAGGGTATTGTTTCCCTGAAGATCTTTATGAATAAACATCTTTTTGAAGTGTTAGATTATTTTAAGATAAAAGAATTATTAAAGAAAGAGCTTTTTACCTTCTTAGCGAAACAACAATTAAAAGAACTTCAGCCATCTTCAGATATTACTATAATAAAACAGTGGCAAAAAGAAACAACTGAGATGAAGAATGTGTTAGAACAGTTTGGTCGTTTCCCTATTATCCCTTTAGAAAAAGATATTGAAGCGTATATAAAGGAAGCTGAAATACTGGATAGCATTCTAAGTGCCAAAACTCTAGCTTATATTGTTAAAATCCTGGAATGCTTTCATCAAACGAAGGAGTTTTTTGAAAAATATTCTGCAGAAGAAATTCCCTTAATTAAGAAAAGAGCTTTTGCTCTAAAGTATTTTCGAGTATTAGAAAAAACAATTAAAGATTGTATCAATGAAGAAGCAGAGATTGTAGATGATGCCAGTCCTTTGCTGAAAAAGATAAGACAAAAAATAAGTAGTATTGAAAAGAAAATAAGAGATAGATTAGAGAATACTATTAGGGACCCTCAAAACCGCTCCCTTATTCAGGATGATATTATTACTATTCGTCAGGGAAGATATGTTATCCCGGTGAAACAGCAAGAAAAAAGTAAATTTCCGGGAGTGATACATGATAAGTCTGAAAGCGGCCTCACTGTCTTTGTGGAACCATTAATTGTAGTGGAATTCAATAACGAGTTAAGAGAGCTATTTCAGGAAGAAAAAAAGGAAGAATACAGAATACTACAAAGATTAACTGCTTTAGTGGGAGAGAGTGGAGAGGATATTTTATCTAATCTGAAATATTTAGGCGAATTAGATCTGATAAATGCTAAAGCGGAGATAAGTAAAAAAATGAATGCTATTGAGCCAAAAATAAATACTAACGGTATAATACGTCTATTTCAAGCAAGGCATCCTCTTTTGAAAAATAAGGTAGTTCCTATTGATATTGAATTAGGTGACAAGTTTGATACTTTAATAATTACCGGACCCAACACTGGGGGAAAGACAGTAACTCTTAAGACGGTTGGGTTGTTGAATTTGATGGCCCAATCAGGATTGCATATTCCTGCAGCAGTAGATAGTGAAATAGCTATTTTTAAGCAGATATTTGCTGATATTGGCGATGAACAGAGCATAGAACAGAATTTAAGTACTTTTTCTTCCCATATGAGAAATATAATAAATATATTGGATAGTGTTGATCAATGCTCTCTGGTATTACTGGATGAATTAGGAGCCGGGACTGATCCCTCTGAAGGCGCAGCTTTAGCTATGGCTTTTCTTGATTTATTAAGAGAGAAAGGAAGTAAGGTCTTAAGTACTACCCACCATGATAGTCTAAAAGCATATGCCTATCTTACCGAGGGAATAAGGAATGCTAGAGTAGAGTTTGATGAAAAAACACTGCAACCAACTTTTAAAATATCTATTGGTCTTCCAGGTAAAAGCTGTGCTTTTGCTGTTGCTCAAAGATTAGGGTTACCCGATCTTGTTCTAAAGAATGCAGAGGGATATTTAGAAAGAGAAAAATTAGATCTGGAAAATTTAATTAAGAGAATGGAAAAAGATAGAATCCAAATTGCCGAAAGTTTGAAATATATGAAAGCAGAAGAGCTAGAAATAAAAAAGTTAAAGAAAGAACTGGAAGAAAGGATTAATGCTCTGGACAAAGAGAAGATCAAAATAAAGCTGGCAGCTTATCAAGAAGCCGAGAAGATAATCGCCACTGCTCAAACCAAAGCAAGAGAAATAATTTCTGCTCTAAGGAAAAATAAAGATATACCGGGAAAATATACAAAGCAAATCATTGCTCTAGAGAATGTAAAAAAAGAGATTAAAAATCAGGTTGAAAAATATGATTTAATTCCTGAAGAAGCCAGATTTTTTAAGGAAGGCGATTATGTTGTTATTAAGAGTTTGCAGAAGGAAGGGATTATTCTGGAGAAGAATGATAAGAAGCACCAATATACTGTGCAGGCGGGTAATATAAAATTAAGAGTTTCTGTTGACGATATAAAAAAATTAGATAAAACTGGTTTAGAACAAAGAGAAAAAGAGAATAAATTTAGTAAACAAACAGTTTCGCTGCAGGAAGATCATATTGAGAAAAAAGCTTATTTTAAAAATGAAATAGATATTCGTCATATGAATGCTGGTGAAGCCAGCGTTAGACTGGAAAAATACCTTGATGATGCTTTTCTCTTGAATATATCCCCTGTATACATTGTCCACGGTAAGGGGAAAGGTATTTTGAGGAAAACAGTCGCTCATCTCCTGGAAAAGCTTAAATATATAAAAAATTACCGTTATGGAGAAAATTATGAAGGCGGGAATGGAGTAACAGTGGTTTATTTTTAAAATTAGTGGTTTAATCTTTACTTCTTTGCTCTAATCTTTTTCTTAACTCATTAACTAATGACTGTAATGTTTCTTTTTTTGTTTCCTCGGGCTTAGTAATTCCATCATCCATACCATCTTTTTGCAGTATTTCTATTTCTTCCAGCAAGGGAAAATTCTTTTCACCAGAGATAACTGGCACTTCCTCTACAGGTGGGCTTGATTCAACAACATATTCAGGAAGTAAACCGGCACCTTCATAACAGGTTTGAGTGGGTTCGGTGCCGGAAAGAAATGTCACTGAAACAGTGTTGGCACACTTGTTGCTGGGTATTAGTCCAGTTTTGGCACATACCAACATTTCTGTAACATTCTTTGGTCTGGGAAATTCACTTATTGGTTTATCTTGTAGTGAATTAGCCATAAAATCATGCCAGATAGGAGCAGCTACTATGCCACCAGTAATTCTGTTGCCAAGAGGTTTTCGATCATCATTACCAATGTAGACAGAACATACCAATTCCGGGGTAAATCCAACAAACCAGGCATCGATAAATTCATCAGTTGTGCCTGTTTTTCCTGCGGCAGGTCTACCAATTCTGGCATTAAAACCAGTACCTCTTACAATGACACCTTCCATTAATTTAATTAGGGTATAACATATGTCTTCTGAAAAAACCTTTTTCTTAATAATTTGATTCTGTTCCAGTATCTTTCCATTATAGTCTTCAACTTTGATTATGGCAGTTGGTTCAATATAGGTACCCATATTAGCGATAGTTGCATAAGCCGAAGCCATTTCTAAAGGTGTTACTTCCGAAGTACCAAGAGCTAGAGAAAGATCTGGCCGTAGGGTACTTTTTATTCCTGCTTTTTGAGCATTTTGTATTACATCTCTAACCCCAACTCTTTCTAATAATTTTACTCCAATTACATTTATAGAATCTTCAAAAGCCTCTCTCAAGGTAACTGGACCTCTAAACTCCTTTTCATAATTTTTAGGAGACCAACCATTTTCGTATACAACCGGGGAGTCTTCCATTATTAAACTAGGAGAAATCCTTTTTTCTATAGCAGTCAGATAAACAAAGGTTTTAAAAGAAGATCCAGGCTGACGATAAGCTTGAGTAGCTCTATTAAATTCACTTTCTTCATAGTTTTTCCCACCCACCATTGCTTTTATATGGCCAGTGTAAGGTTCAATAGCAATTAAGGCTCCCTCCCGTCCACTTTTTAAGAAAGCATCTTTGGCCTTTTCCTGTAAGCTTAGATCAAGTGTGGTATAAATCTTCAAACCACCCTTAAATACCATATTAACTCCGTACTTATCTAATAATATTGTTCTTATGTAACTGGAGAAATGAGGAGCAATCTCCTGAGAATCTCTATTATGGTTTAATATTATTTCTTCTTCTCTCGCTTGGAGATATTCATTTTCTTTGATATATCCCAGATCAAACATTCTTTTTAGGATTATATTTTTCCTTTTTAAAGAAGCTTCTAAATTTATAAATGGAGAATAAAAGTAAGGTCTTCGTGGAATTCCAGCTATTAGAGCACTTTCAGCAAGTGAAAGCTCTGAGGCCGGCTTATCAAAGTATAATGTTGCGGCGGAGACTATACCATGGGCTCCATGACCGAAGTAAATAAGATTCAGATACATTTCCAGAATTTCATCTTTAGTAAAAGTTCTTTCAATCTGTAAAGCCAGCAGGGCATCTTTTATTTTTCGAGATAATTTTTCTTCTCTGGTTAAGAATGTGTTGACTGCTAATTGTTGGGTGATTGTACTGCCACCCTGACCCTGGAAAAATCTTCCGCTTTCTTTAAAATTTTCAACCATAGCCCTGATGATACCACGAATTGATATTCCATGGTGTTTATAAAAATTAGTATCTTCAATCGCTATAAAGGCATTAATAAGATTTGATGGTATCTCTGATAAAGAAATAGGTGTACGATTTTCCTGAAAAAATTCAGTGATAAGCTTTCCATTGATATCATATACCTTACTGGTAACAGGACTCATAAAATTACTACTTTTTACTATTTCACCCATTTTTTGGCTGGAAAGTGAGATTAAGAAGGTGAGAGATAATACAAAGGATAAAATCAATAAAAATAGAGATAGGGAGAATATTTTTGGAAAGAGTGAGTGATTTTTTGATTTCTTATTCTTTTTTCTGGAATTCATAACATTATCCTAAAAATATTATAATCCTTGATTATTGTGAAAATTGTAAGACAGATATTAATCTCCATTATATATTGTATTATAATTTGTCAAACTTTTTTACTTCTAGGGAAATATGCTATAATTAAAAAAACTTTTTATTAAATTTAAGGAATCTTAATTGTTAAAGCCATATTACCTGGTTCGTATTGCGTTAATTGCTGCAATATATACTACCATAAATATAATATTTGCGCCAATTAGTTATGGTCCAGTACAGGTCAGGATTGCTGAAGCATTGGCAGTATTGCCCTTTATTGATCCAGCAGCGATTGGTGGATTATTCTTAGGATGTATTTTAGCAAATTTATGGGGAGGGCTTGGCATTACTGATGTTTTAGGAGGGAGTTTATGTACTCTAATAGCAGCAGTTTTAACCTATAAAATGAAAAAGCCACTTTTTGCACCTCTTCCACCGGTAGTGGTAAATTCTCTGGGAGTAAGCCTATATATTCATATTTTATTTAAACTGCCTTATTGGTTAACTGTTAGTTATATTTTTTTAGGACAATTAATTGCTTGTTATTTATTAGGTTACCCTTTATTGTTGATTTTATTAAAGAGAAAAATATGGATTTATACTAATAATAATAAATGAGTATAAGAACTAAGGTGGTTTAACATTAAAGATTAAGATATGTTAATTAAACATTATTTTTTTACCAAAAGTTCTCAAAATCAGGATATTAGTGGAGGATATTTTCCTAACAACATACACTATGCAACTGTGATGTTAATTAACTATATTATTTATAGAAGGAAGGAGTAGAAATAACATAAAATGGACCTGTCTGAAGAAATGAAGATAATTAAAAGAGGAACAAAAGAGATTATTTCAGAAGAAGAATTAGAAAAAAAATTAGTTAATTCTAAAAAGACCAAAATCCCCTTACGTATTAAACAAGGCTTTGATCCCAGTGCACCAGATATTCATTTAGGTCACACAGTGGGATTAAGAAAATTAAGACATTTTCAAGACCTGGGACACGAGGTATATTTTCTTATAGGTGATTTTACTGGTATGATTGGTGATCCAAGTGGTCGTTCTGCTACCAGAAAACAGCTAACACCAGATGAAGTGAAAAGAAATGCTGAAACTTATAAAGAGCAGGTATTTAAGATACTAAATCCAGAAAAAACTATAGTGGAATTTAATAGTAATTGGTTAGGGAAATTATCTTTTGTAGAGGTAATCAAATTATGTTCTAAATATACTGTAGCCCGTATGCTAGAAAGAGATGATTTTGCTAATCGTTTTCAAGAGAAAAAACCCATTGGTATTCATGAATTTTTATACCCTCTCATGCAGGGCTACGATTCTATTGCTTTAAGCGCTGATGTTGAATTAGGTGGTACCGATCAAAAATTTAATTTATTGGTAGGAAGAGAACTGCAAAGAGAATACCATCAGGAACCACAGGTTATTATTACCATGCCTATTATTGAGGGAACTGATGGTGTAGAAAAAATGAGTAAAAGCCTGGGTAACTATATAGGGATTAATGAGCATCCTTTTGATATGTATGGGAAAATAATGTCTATACCTGATAAATTATTATTGGCTTATTTTGAGTTATTAACAGATACTTCTTATACTGATATAGCTAAAATTGAACAGGAATTAAGGGATAATGTTGTTTCGCCCCTTATTATCAAGAAAAGATTAGCAAAAGAGATAGTAAAAATGTATCATGGATATGATCAGGCAAATGAAGCAGAACAACATTTTCAAAAGGTATTTCAGGAAAAGAAAACTCCAAAAAATATCCAAAATTTGTTGTTACCTAATCAAATTTTAAAAGAAAATAAGGTGTGGATTGTAAAACTTATCAAGCTAACCAAGTTATTTAAAAGTACTGGTGATATTTTACGAATTATTGAACAGGGTGGAATTAAAATCAACAATGAGAAGGTGTTGTATACTAATATTGATATAGAAATTAAGGATGGAGATATTCTCAGAATAGGTAAATTATATTTTTATCGCATTAAAATAGTTTAAATACTATAGCATTTGTCTACTTGAAAAAATATTGATTTTATATTATAATTTAGTCATCAGAGTTTTAACTTTAAAATATCTATAGCATTATTAAAGTTAAAAAATATCTATTTTTTTAGAAAAATTCTTGACAACTCCCCCTATCTCTGTTACTATCTTATTTGCCCTTCTTAAGGTTGAACCATTCTTTGGTTTAAACCGGGGGGTCCTGTACTTTGATAAACAAATAGCACCCAGCCAGATGCTTTGATCTAACTTTATCAGGTTGCCCTCACTCACAGAGGCAGCCTATTTCGGTGTCAATTTTAAGGGGAGAGGAAAGAGGCGGATTTCGGTTCATCTCTTTTTCATCCCCTTAAAGAGAACGGAGAGTTTGATCCTGGCTCAGGACAAACGCTGGCGGCGTGCCTAACACATGCAAGTCTGACGGGAAAGTCTCCTTCGGGAGACGAGTACAGTGGCGGACGGGTGAGTAACGCGTGGGAATCTACCCGGTAGCGGGGGATAACCCCTCGAAAGGGGGGCTAATACCGCATAAGTCCTACGGGGTAAAGATGGCCTCTTTCTAATGCCATCGCTTCCGGATGAGCCCGCGTCCTATTAGCTAGTTGGTGAGGTAATGGCTTACCAAGGCGACTATGGGTAGCCGGTCTGAGAGGATGAACGGCCACACTGGGACTGAGACACGGCCCAGACTCCTACGGGAGGCAGCAGTGGGGAATTTTGCGCAATGGGGGAAACCCTGACGCAGCAACGCCGCGTGAACGATGAAGGCCTTCGGGTCGTAAAGTTCTGTTCTGGGGGAAGAAACAGCAAAAAGACAATACCTTTTTGCCTTGACGGTACCCCAGCAGAAAGCTCCGGCCAATTATGTGCCAGCAGCCGCGGTAATACATAAGGAGCAAGCGTTGTCCGGAATCATTGGGCGTAAAGCGCTCGTAGGCGGTCCTGAAAGTCAGCTGTGAAATCACCAGGCTCAACCTGGTAGGGTCAGCTGAAACTTCAGGACTTGAGGGTAGAAGAGGAAAGCGGAATTCCCGGTGTAGCGGTGAAATGCGTAGATATCGGGAGGAACACCAGTGGCGAAGGCGGCTTTCTGGTCTACCCCTGACGCT